>NZ_VRVG01000300.1:0-1534 GCF_008040085.1 Methylobacterium sp. WL7
GCTGGCAAGAGGCGCCTGTCCGGCGACACGGCTCGTGCGGCCACCACGGATGAGGTGCGGGATCTGCGCCGCGAGACGGGGGCGCTGAAGGAGGTCGTGGCTGATCTCGTCCTGGAGAACCGTCTGCCTAACGTATGGCCCGCCCCGTCTGCAAGGTCGTCGATGAAGATGCCTGTGACCGGTCTGCACAAACGTATCCGGCATGTCGGCATGGTGGCCGCCGCCAAGATGGAGAGCCGCACGTCCCGGGCCTCATAAGCAATTCGGCCTCGGGGGCCGCTTTTTTTGCCAGGCTTCCGGAACGCCGCTCGACCGTCAGGCCATCTTCACTGTCCTCCCGCAGACCTCGTGGACCTGCGCCGAGCGATCGTGCTCCGCCTCAGGTCAACCTCTTTTGATGCCCTATGCGAGGGCCGGCTCCGGCCGCCGCTCGAAGCTCACTCCTTTGCGCAGCGTCGCCCAGGCGATCCGCGCGAGCTTGGCGGCGAGCGCGACGACCACGACGTTGTAGTGCGCCCGCGCCAGCAGACCGCGCAGCCATCGGCCGGTCGCATCCTCGACCTTGGACAGCGAGGCTAGCGCTGCGCGCGCCCCATGGATGAAGAGCCCACGCAGATAGGCGTTGCCCCTCTTGCTGATGCCGAGCAGCTTCGGCTTGCCACCGGTCGTATGCTGTCGGGGCACGAGGCCAAGCCAAGCCGGCAGGTCGCGCGCGGACGCGAAGGCGCTTCCGTCGTCGATGGCCGCGCGCAAGGCCGTGGCCGTCATCGGCCCGACGCCCGGGATCGACACCAGGCGATGTGCCGCCTCGTCGGCGCGGGCATGCGCCGCGAACTCTCGGTCGAGCGCTTCGATACGGCCGTCGAGGCTCGCCCACTCCTCACGGATCTCGGCGACGAGAGCTTGGATACGCGCGCCAATCTGCGCCTGGGGATCCGTCACGAGAATGCCGACCGCCGTCTCGAACTTGCGGCGGCCTTGCGGGAAAACGAGACCGCGCTCCAGCAGGATCGCGCGGAGCTGGTTCATGAGCATGGTGCGCATGCCGACCAGCCGAGACCGGACCCGGTGCAGGCTCTGCATGTCGAGTTGCTCCTGCGCCTTGAGGGGCACGAAGCGCATCGTCGGACGTGTGGCGGCCTCGGCGATCGCTTCGGCATCGCGGTCGTCGTTCTTCTGCGCCTTGACGTAGGGGCGGACATACTCGGGCGACATCAGTCGGATGGTATGTCCCTGCGCGGCCAGCAGCCGCCCGAGGTGATGGGCGCCACAGCAGGCCTCCATCGCGACGACACAAGCGGGCAGCTTGGCCGTGAGGCCGACGATCGTCTCACGCCGTGCGCGACGACGCAGAACCACCGTACCGGCTGGGTCGAAGCCAACCAGGCTACAGCTGTTTTTGCCGAGATCGATACCCAGCACGGCGACCGAACTCTTTGCCATTCCCGATCCCTCCATTTCTCCAAGGCAGCAGCATGCCACCAACGGTTCGGTGAGGGGCGGGCCATCCCATAAGCATGAGCGGGGCTGGGGG
>NZ_VRVG01000301.1:0-1528 GCF_008040085.1 Methylobacterium sp. WL7
TAATTAAACCGGTTAGCATTGAGGATGGCTGCTGGATCGGGGCCAACGTAACTGTCATGCCAGGTGTTACTATAAAACGCGGTTGCGTGATCGGCGCCAATTCCCTTGTCGTTGAATCGACTGACGAAGATTGTTTATATTATGGCACTCCAGCACGTCGTATTAAAAATTTTGAAGGAAACGTGAATTAGGCTGGCCGTGATTGCAATAGCCGTCCAGTGGCCGAACGGCACCGCGACCCGGCGGTGTTCGCCAAACGAAAGCCGCCGATAGCGGTGAACCATCTTCGTGTTGGTGGCAGTCTCGTCCAGGAACCCAAGCGTGTCAGGGTCGAGATCGAGTGTCTGGATGCGAGACCTCCTTGGCATCTGCAACGACGCGGAGGGCGCGTTTGATGATAGTAGAACTGGGCGGTCTGTAGGTTGGGTTGGCCAATGCGGGATCGGCTTCGAGACGCTGACGCAGCACCATCTCGGGCGAGAGCCCCTGGAGCACGCGCTGCCGGCGGCCGTTGTAGGCCGCGTTGAAGCCGCGCAGCACGATCTCCAGGTCGGCGTGGCTTTAGGTCGTGAACCCATAACGGGTGGCACGGTTTGGTCGGGGCGTCGTTGGTTCTCCGAATGGAAGACCGAGGATGGCGCGGTTTGACCTGACGGATGCAGAGTGGGCGGTGATCGAGCCGCTGCTTCCGACAGACGTACGCGGCAAGGATCGGGTGGACGACCGACGGGTGCTGAACGGGATCTTCTGGCGGCTGCGCACGAGTGCGCCGTGGGCCGACATCCCGGCGCGTTACGGGCCCTACACGACCTGCGGCAACCGCTTCCGGCGCTGGCGCAAGCGCGGCATCTGGGACCGACTTCTGGCTGCAGTGTCGAAGGCTTACGAGGGCGATCTGCAGATGATCGACGCCACCAGCGTGCGGGTGCACCAGCATGCAGCCTGCGCCAAAAAAAAGACGGCGGATCCGGTGGCATGGGTCGCTCACGGGGCGGCCTGACCAGCAAGATCCACGCGCTGGTGGATGCCGAGGGCCGTCCCGTGGCGCTGAAGATCACGCCCGGTCAGGCGCATGACGGGCGCTCGGCGACCGACATGCTGGGCGGGCTGGGTGAAGGCCAGGTCCTGCTGGGTGACCGGGCCCACGACAGCGATGCGCTGCGAGCCCGGATGTCCGAGCAGGGTGCTTGGGCGAACGTGAAGCCGATGCCCAACCGCAAGCAGGTCTTGGCCTTCAGCCCGTTCCTGTACAAGTACCGCAATCGGGTCGAACGCTTCTTCAGCAAGATCAAGCACTTCCGCGCCGTCGCCACCCGCTACGACAAGGATCCCGACAACTTTCTTGCCAGCGTCAAACTCGCCGCCGTCCGGGTCTGGCTGCGAACTTTACGAGTCCGCGACCTAGCACTACTTTGGCATTTTGACTTCAGGGTGGCAGATTGAGAACGGCGTCACAGTGCGGGCATCGCCGCGGTGGTGGCTGACTGAGGTGATCCAGGATGGCTTGGCGGATCGCCGGCATCGAGGG
>NZ_VRVG01000302.1:0-1511 GCF_008040085.1 Methylobacterium sp. WL7
GGTGGGAGGGAGCGCGCGCGTCATCGGCGGGGCGAACCTTCTTTGGAACTCCGCCCCTTGTCGAGCCTCAGCGGGCCAGCGAGGCCTGGGCGGTGCTGGCGTTCGTCGGCTCGACCAGCGGGACCGTGGCGGCCGAGAGCGCCAGGGCGGCCAGGAACAGGCCGGTGGCGGCCGCGCCGGCCCGGGGGCGCGGCAGACGGAGGGCGTAGCGTCGGGCGGAGCGCGTCAGGTTCGGCATCGGATCGCCTCTTCCGGTTGTAGGCCCTCTGGGCCATTCTCGCAGAAGCAACGTCGTCGGGGGGCGGACCGGTTCCCGTGCCGTTCGACGCCGCGGACTCAGGACCGCGCGGCCAGGCGGCGGCCGAGGGCGCCGAGCGCGCAGCCGGCGAGGTAGGGCGGCAGCATCAGGGCGGCACCCTCCAGCCACAGGCCGGGCAGGCCCGGCACGATCCCGGCGAGCGCGATCCCCGCCAGCAGCACGGCCAGCCCGCACAGGGCGAGCGGCACGCCCGGCCGGGCCGGCCAGCCCGCGAGGGCCCCGACCAGCAGGCCGAGCGCGGCCGCCCCGGCGAGTCCGGGCCAGAAGCCGGCGATCAGCAGCGTCACGGCCGTCCGGCCTTCCCGGCGGCGCTCCGGCAGGGTTGCCCGCCCCGCTCCCTCATCCGGAGAAGCCCTGAGGCCCTCGATCGATCGCCCTTCGGTCTCCCGGGCGCCGAACGCGCTTGCGCCTCGGGATCAGGCGCGGGTCCGCTCTCCCGTGCGGGAAAGGGGGCCCGTCGCGTTCCGTCGTCGACCTCGGCCCCAAACCTGCGGGAGACGTCCCACCTCGGCTCGCGCGGCGGGATGGCCCTTCTGAGGAACGCGGCCTCGTCATCGCCTGCCCCGCGCGATGAATCGAGCAGCTCACAGCCCCCCACGGGCCGCCGCGCCGCGGCCGCCTCGCAGGAGGCCCCCAAAGGCCGCGGCGATCCCCGGCGCCCGCCTCCGAGGCCGCCTCGCGGCATCTCAGAATGACGGGGCGGGTCGGGATATGGGTCGGTCACGAACGTCATGCGGCGGCGATCATAGGCGCAAACCGGCGCGGGCGCGCGGTCCTTCCCTCACGGCAGCAGCGCGAGGATGACGGGGCCGGCCGGCGCATCCGGCCCGGCGCCGACCTGGTCCGGCCGGACCCCGGCCTGGAGCAGATACTCGATCACGGCCTGGGCGCGCAGGCGCGGCAGGTCGAGGGGCGGATCGTCCGTGGCCTCCCTGGGCGGTTGTTTTGCTGTTTTCTGAGACGAAGCGGGCTTGGACGCGGCCGACTTGCCATCCGAAGTCTTGCCATCCGTCTGCTTGCCATCCGTCTTCTTGGCGACCTCGGGTTTCTTCGGGGCCGCGTGGGTCTCGGCCTGCGCCTTCGGGGCGGGCTTCGCCGGCTCCTTCGGCGCATCCTTGACCGCACCGGTCGCCGCCGGCTGGGCGGCCATCGGGGTCGGCGGGGTCTCGGTGGGTGCGGCGCCCTCCCCGGC
>NZ_VRVG01000303.1:0-1491 GCF_008040085.1 Methylobacterium sp. WL7
GCCCGGTCCCGCTTCACCCACCCCAGCCACGAGGTCGTCCGATGATGTCCCACACCGCCGCGCCGTCGAGCCCCGCCCCGGAGACCAAGGCCGCGCTGCCCGGCCTGGAGAACAAGGCCGGCCGCCCCGGGGCCGAACCGGTCCAGCCGGCGCTCGACGAACTCGCCACCGCCTTCGAGGCGTTCAAGGAGACCAACGAGATCCGCATCGCCCAGATCGAGGGCCGGCTCGGCACCGACGTGCTCACCGAGGAGAAGCTCGCCCGGATCGACGCGGCGCTGGACGCCGCCAAGACCCGGCTCGAGCGGGTCGGCCTCGACCGCGCCCGGCCGGCGCTCGGCCAGCCGGGACCCCGGGAGGACGGGGCCGCGCAGGAGCACAAGGCGGCCTTCGACCTCTACGTCCGGGCCGGCGAGAGCGCGGGGCTGAAGCGTCTGGAGGCCAAGGCCCTGTCGGCCGGATCGGGGCCGGACGGCGGCTATCTCGTGCCCCAGACCATCGAGCGGACCGTGCTGGCCCGCCTCGCCCAGGTCTCGCCGATCCGGTCCATCGCCAGCGTGCAGCAGATCTCCGGCGCCCAGTACAAGCGCGCCGCCGCGGTCGGCGCCCCGGTGACCGGCTGGGTCGCCGAGACCGCGCCGCGCCCCGGCACCGACGGGCCGGTCCTGTCCGAGATCGCGTTCCCGGCCATGGAACTCTACGCCATGCCGGCCGCGACCCAGACGCTGCTGGACGATGCCGTGGTCGACCTCGACGCCTGGCTCTCGGCCGAGGTCGAGATGGCCTTCGCCGAGCAGGAGGGGGTGGCCTTCGTCACCGGCAACGGCGCCAGCCGACCGCGCGGCTTCTTGAGCTACGACACCGTGGCCAACACCGCCTGGGTGCCGGGCAAGCTCGGCTTCGTCGCCACGGGAGCGGCCGGGGCGTTCCCATCGACCAACCCGTCCGACGTGCTGTTCGACCTGGTCTACGCCCTGCGTGCGGGCTACCGCCAGAATGCCGGCTTCGTGATGAACCGGCGCACCCAGAGCGCGATCCGCAAGTTCAAGGACGCGCAGGGCAACTACCTCTGGCACCCGCCACTCACGGCCGCCCAATCCGCGACGCTGATCGGGTTCCCCGTGACGGAGGCGGAGGCGATGCCGGAGATCGCGGCGGGCAGCCTGTCGGTGGCGTTCGGCGACTTCCGCCGGGGTTACCTGGTGGTGGACCGCACAGGCCTGCGGGTGCTGCGCGACCCGTACTCGGCCAAGCCCTACGTGCTGTTCTACACCACCAAGCGCGTCGGCGGCGGGGTGCAGGACTTCGATGCGATCAAGGTTTTGAAGTTTGGGTAAGCCTTGGCGTGGCTGACACGCGCGTCGGACCCTTCCCCCTTTGCGGGGGAGGGTGGCGCCTGCGTCAGCAGGGGTCGGGAGAGGGGAGCGACGCCTCCGCAAAGGACGCGACGGGCGCGAACTCCTGCACCGTCACGCCGCCCCTCTCCCGACC
>NZ_VRVG01000304.1:0-1479 GCF_008040085.1 Methylobacterium sp. WL7
TCCTGCTGCCGCGTCGCTGGGTGGTGGAGCGGTCCTTCGCCTGGGCGACGCGCTGTCGGCGCCTGGTCAAGGATTACGAGCGTTATGCCAGCACGCTGGCAGGACTTCATATGGTCGCCTTCGTCTGCCTCATGCTGAAACAGGCCGAGCGACTGATGACAGGTGCATAACACGCTCTAGGTGTCTGGTTCGAGCCTAACACTTGATGCCGCGTTTGCTGCCTTGGATCATGCAATCAGGGTCCACGGTCTAGGCGAAAGGTTTCGGACTGCCGTTGCTCTCGGCATTGAAGCGTTTGATGGCGGCCTGAAACTCGACGACAGAGCCAAATACACCCCGTCGCAGCCGTCGTTTTGCGAGTTTGGCGAAGAAGCCCTCGACGGCATTGAGCCAGGAGGCGAAGGTGGGGGTGAAGTGGAAGGTCCAGCGTGAGTGGCGGTCGAGTCAGGCGCGGACCTTCGGGTGCTTGTGGACGGCATAGTTGCCAAAGATCGCGTGGACGACCTTTCCAGCCGGGACCGCCGCCTCAACGGCGCCTCGACAAGCGGATGAACGCTTGATGCCGGTGGCGCTGCATTCACCGGCCGGTCACCTTGCCCTCCGGAACGTCCAGAGCGGCAAACAAGGTCGTGGTCCTGTGGCGCTTGTAGTTGTGGGTGCGCGTCGTGGGCTGACCCGGCTTCATCGGCAACGGGTCCTGCGTTCGGGTGAGCGCCTGGATCTGCGACTTCTCGTTGACGGAGAGCACCATGGAATGAGCTGGTGGATCGACGTAAAGTCCGACCACCTTGGGTCCCATCGAACAGGTTCGATGGGTGCTCGTTGCGCAGTCTGGCGGCGAAGGCCGGGTCGGGGGAGAGCTTGAACTGCCGAACCCAATGTGGCTGCAGGCCGTGCCCGCGCCAGATCCGCTAGACCGACGAGACGCTGAGGGATGCGGCCTCAGCCATGGTAGCTGCTGTCCAATGCGTGGTCTCGTGGGGCGGCTCTCTCTGCATCAGGGCCACGACGCGCGCCGCCACCTTTGGGCAGAGCGGCGGGATCCGCGCTGGCCGTTTCTTGTCGCAAAGGAGCCCAGCGAGGCCCTCTCGCGCGGAAGCGCTCCTGCCAGCGCCAGACCGCGGTCTTGGACACGCCAGCCTAACGCATGTTCGCGTGCATCCCGTGCCCATTCGTGCTCAGCAGCACGATGCGAGCGCGCCAGACATGCTTCTGCGGCGTATTCCAGTTCGCCACAAGGGCTTCGAGCCGAAGGCGATCCGAGACGGGAGGAGTGAGGGAGATGTTGAGTTTGAGGGCGTTTGAGTGCTTGACAATCAACCATAGCTTGCATCTTTCGCATTCGGTATTGGAAATCAAACCACGATATGCGAATAAATCGTTAAGGCGCAAGTAAGTCCTTGGCTATCATCCGTTACCCCGTTGCGTTAAATTGGGCACAAATCGTTAGGGAATGTCGCCGTGAATGTTGTGGATACG
>NZ_VRVG01000305.1:0-1465 GCF_008040085.1 Methylobacterium sp. WL7
CAGCGCCAGATACGGCGCAACCAGCGCCCATTCCTCATCGGACACGTCAGAGGGATAGCCGGCACGACCTGCGCTCATGCCCAAAAACGCAAACCTCACCCATTCAGTTCATAACAGCCTCTAGAGCCGTTGAGCCCCCCCCCCGAGGGGCGGTGCTGCCGGCCCAACAATCTGTCATCGTTTTTATGTTGCCAGATTGCGCCCCTCATCTGCACGAAAAATCGTTTTGCTATCAGATAGTTGGCATCAGCAAGAAAGGCTGAGGAGTGACTATATACCGGCCTTCACCGGCCCCGTTCATACAAGCCTAGCAAATGAACGAAGGGAGGAGGCTTCGCCGGCCAGCGTAGGCATACGTCTGAACGGTGCGAACGGAATGATAATCGATTGCTGGGTGGCAGAGGCACTACCTACCTGGGTTCCCAGGCTGCCGCCGCGGCGGCGGGTTGGGTGCGACGGCGCTGCCAACGGCGGTCAATAGCGGCAGGCGCCGCAGGTGCCGCAGGTGCCGCAGGTGCCGCCGGCGGCGGTGGGTGCTGCGTGAGGGCTGGGCGGTACCGTAAGGGGTATGGGTAATGTAGCGGGTCAGCACAGTCGCTGACACGCTGGGGCTACGCAGCGTTTCCAGTGTCATTGCCGTCGGGCAAGGCAGCGAGCCAGGTACTTGCCGCCTCGGCGGTGACCAGCGTGCGCCGCCCGACCTTCTTCGTGCGTAGGCGCCCAGCGGCGATCTCGGTGTAGGCGAGTGAACGGCCGATACCTGCCCATCGGCAGAAGTCATCGATGGACATTGCACCGACCGTGATCGGCGGGACGGTGGGTATGGGGGCGGCATGTGCTGCCTGGACTTCGGTGTTCGTAGTCGTCATCGCCGCCGCCTCGTGCTCGATATTAGTTGGGCGGCGGCGATATATTTTGGCGCACGGCGGGGCCGCGTCGGCGGTCTCGTCAGCGATCCGTTTCAGGCCATCGTGTTGGGAGCGGTAGGCGATGCCATGAGCCGGCGCAGACGGCGCAGGTTGCGCGGGACGAGGTGTGAGTCGGCCCAGCGATTCTCTGCGGAGCAGCGCGCGGCGGCCGTAACGAGGGTGTGCCAGTGCCGGCGCACGAGGTCGTGGATGGCGGCGGTGAGCGCGTCCCAGATCGTCGGCAGGGCGTGGGCGATCTCGTCTAGCAGCGTGGTTTCGATGGCGGTGCCGACATGGTCGCGCAGCGCGATGAAGCGGTTCTCGCCGCGTTCGACTCGGCGGACCATACGGCGGAAAGAGCGCCAGAGCGCGTCCGCGTGCCAGTCGGTCAGGCACTCTGCCGCCAGCGTCAGGCAGCGGACGATGACGCGGTAGGCCCGGATCGTCGGTGCGGGGTGGGGAAGTAGGGGCGCGGCGGCTGGTGACTGGGGCCCGGCCGAGACGGATGCGTTGGCTTTGAGATAGTCGACGTCGCGGGTGATCGCACGCTGGTGGCG
>NZ_VRVG01000306.1:0-1442 GCF_008040085.1 Methylobacterium sp. WL7
CCCAGCCCTTTCAAGGTGTTTGATTTGCCAGAACCCTGGCGGTTGCGACATGGGCGTTGGTCTGGCGTGCGGGCTCGGTAGACCGCGGCTTGGGTTTTCGCTGGCTGGCGGCCACGCGTTTGGGGTCGATGCGCCGGGCCAGGCTCAGCAGGCGCGGGGCCAGGGCCTTGGGATCGCCCGCGGGTCCCGTCGCGCAGTCGGCCGGCAGGGCGATGCGCAGGCCCTCGTAACCGCTGCGGACCTGCAGGGCGAGGTGATACAGCGACACCGTCGGGGCCGGCTTCCCGGCGGCGGTCTGCGCCCGCTCCACGCAGCGCTCGATCAGCGCCAGCACGTTGTAGGCCAGCAGCGCCACGCCGAAGCCGAGCAGGGCCGCGCGCGGATGGCCCAGGCTGGTGATCTCGCTGTGCAGCACGCGCTCCAGGCGCTGGAACATCCCCTCGATGCGCCAGCGGTCCCGGTAGGCCTGCGCGATCTGAGCCGCGCTCACCTGGGCCGGCAGGTTGGTCCAGACCCGCAGGATCCGCTCCCCCGCCTGGCTCGGCCGGTCGAGGGTGAGCTCGATCCGCCGCCACGGGGCGGCCTGCGCGCCCGGATCCGCCAGCGTGATCGCCTGCTCGCGCAGGCGGCCGGTCTCGGTCCGGTCGGCTTTGCGCCAGGCGCTCTCACCGCTCAGCCGCGGATGGCGCGCGTGCTCGCGCACGACGAAGCCGGCGCCGGCCGCGTCCCAACCCCGCAGCAGCGCGCCGGGGCAGAAGTGCCGGTCGCCGATCCAGACCTGCCCGGGCTCGGCCCGCTCGAACAGGGCCCGGCTCAGGACGCGCTCGTGCTCATAGGCGTCCTCACCCGCCACCAGGTCGGTCACCAGGCCGCTGTCGGGATCGTAGACCACGATCGCCGTCCCCGGCAGCGCCGCGCCGGGGCAAGCGCGCAACGCCGTCAGGCGCTTCTCGCTGGCCGGCAGGTGATTGCCGTCGATCACCCGCAGCGCGTAACCCGGAAGCCGGGCCGGACCCGGCCCCAGCTCCGCCAGCACCGGCTCGAGCCGCTCGGCGCTCGCCCGCACCAGGGCGCCCAGCAGATCCGGATCGGTCCGCTTGATCTTATCGTACAGCGCTGCCAGCGACACCGGCAGATCCCGGCTCTGGCGGGCGGCCGCATGCAGCGACGGCTGCAGGCCGACCACCACCAGCATCATCAGCTCGACCACCGTCGAGAACAGCAGATCGCGCTCGTACTGGCGACCGCGATGCTGCGCGAACACCGCGTCGAGCCAGGTGGCGGGAAACGCCTGATCCAGCAGCGTGCGCGCCATCACGCTGGCTGGCGCCTTCTGCTCAAACCGCTCCAGGACAGCCCGCCACGGGCAACCCGATCCGTCCGATGCTTGCGTCATCGCAACGAGTTAGGCCCGAGCCAAACACCTTGAAAGGGCTGGGTCT
>NZ_VRVG01000307.1:0-1436 GCF_008040085.1 Methylobacterium sp. WL7
GAGCCTTGCTACCGGATTAAGTCTGATGGTTGCGAGCGTGCTGCTCGGGAAGGAGAACTCGCTCTCGTCTCCTAAGAAACCTCAGTTGAGCGGGTCCTAGCGTGCAACCAGGCGGCCTATAAAAATCCGCTGCCTGAGTACCCTTAGAAGGCGTTCGCCCGTCGGATGTGGCCGACCACGGTCCGCGGATCCCGGTGGCCTGACTGATCCATAATCCGGGCAAGATCAGCGCCCGCGCTCGGCTATCATGTCATACCCTTTCTTCGCCGGGTGTCGGCTCAGCCGCGGCTGCTCCCACTTCTGGTGACGCCCCGCCGCTTGGTGGAACAGCATGATCCCGATCTATCAGCTGTCCCAGAAGGCTGAGAAGCTCCTCATGCTGAGGACTATGGGGCGCTTCGAGCAGAAACGGTCCGATCTCGATGCGAGACACCGCACCGCCGGACGGGCCGTTCGCTTCATGCATGATGAACACGTCCGCCAGCCTTTCACCGCGGCAGAGTAACCAGCGATCGCCGTTGGGGCTTGTGTAGATCGGCAGGCGCATGCTCAGCATCGTCAGGACCTCACGGGTGGTACTTCGCTTTCAACGCTTAAACGCCGAGAAAGCGTGCGCTGCTCTCGCTCGGCCGCGCATGCAGGTAGCGCCCTGTAGTCGCGTCCGAGGCATGCCCCAGCGTGGCCTGCACGAAGTGTATCGGCGCTCCGCAGTCCAGGCTGTGCGAGTCGTGGGCATGCCGCAGATAATGCGCCGAAACCTCGGCCTGCAGGCCAGCGCGCGCTGCAGCCGCCTTCACCACCCGGTGAACTGCGCTCGGGTCGAGTGCCCCGCCCTTTCGCACCAGGAATGCGGGAGCGTCGGCAGATGGAGTGGCCAAGCTGTCTACTCCAGCCCTCTCGCGCAGCGCCGCCAGCACCTTCCACGTCGCGGCCGACAGCACCACCACCCGGGTCTTGTCACCCTTGCCGAGCACCGTCGCCTGGCCCGGCAGGACGCCACTACGGCGGGCCCACGACAGGTAAGCATCTCCAGTTCCTTGTCGATGCGCCTCTATTCGCGTCGCGCCACAGTTCCTGACCCCGCAAGGCTGATGCCGCGCTTACCGCCGGTCGAAGGGATGGCATCCGCCCACGCGCTCGGGTTTTGTCGCGAGAGATCGTGTAGCGTATTCCCGACGAAACCTGCGACGCGCCGAAGACTGGCACCCTCGCAGGTGATCGCGATCTGCATCCCGAGTTGGCGTGTGTGGCTGCGCCCATAGAGGTAGACGGCCGGCTGCGCCCGCGTGGCTTCTGGGATGCCTTCAAGCTGATCAGACAGTGCCTCTGGTTCTGCGCGGTAGAGTCGGTTGATCATGTCGGTCGGCACCGGGCAGTCGGCGGCGGGATCCTCAGAGCTGACAGGGAAGACTCGGTTCACGGCGACACCTGTAAAC
>NZ_VRVG01000308.1:0-1433 GCF_008040085.1 Methylobacterium sp. WL7
TAGCACTACTTTGGTAGATTGAGGGAACGCTGGAGGTTTTTGCGGATTCGCCTGCCACGGCCATGAGCGTGGGTGCTCGCGATGTCAGGTGCTGGTGGATGGCGTGAGGATCTGGACCGGTGGCTGCAGCCGTTCCTTGCGGGACTGTCGCATCCTGCGCGTCGGGCTATGTGCCCGCTCTACGTGAGCGGTCTGATCGGCTTGGGTGACCGCAAGAGCGTCCAGCCGATGGCGGCGCGGGCCGAGGGTGTGCCCTATGATCGGCTGCACCACTTCATCGCCGCCGGGATCTGGGATGAGGCTCCGCTTCAGCGGGCTCTTCTCGGCGAGGCCGATCGCCTCGTCGGTGGTGCGGATGCGATCTTGGTCATCGACGACACCGCTCTGCCGAAGAAGGGCAACCGCTCGGTTGGGGTCGCACCGCAATACGCCACGACGCTGGGCAAGACCGCCAACTGCCAGACACTGGTGTCGCTCACGCTGGCGCGTGGCGAAGTGCCCGTAGCAGTCGGCTTGGCGCTGTTCCTGCCCGAGACCTGGACGGGCGACCCGGATCGGATGGTATCGGCCGGCGTACCCGAGGGCCTGCGCGCGGCCCGCACCAAACTGGAGATCGCGGTTGCGGAGATCGACCGGGTTCGGGAGACTGGCGTGCGCTTCGGCTGCGTGCTGGCCGATGCAGGGTATGGGTCCGCCCCGTTCCGGCAAGCCCTGAGCGCGCGTGGCCTGAGTTGGGCTGTTGGGATCTCAGGACGCAACAAGGTCTACCCGGCCGACGTGACGATGATCTTCCCCGTCGCGGGGCGGGGGCGACCGCGCAAGCGTCATGTGCCGGATCAGGTCTCTATCGCGGCGGAGACGATCCTGGCAGACATGAGCGGCCGATTGGTGACCTGGCGGCGCGGCACCAAAGGCCGGCTGCGGGCTCGCTTCTGCGCGCTGCGCGTCCGGATGGCCGATGGCCCGACTCAGCGGATCCGCGCGATGGGCAATCAGCATCTGCCCGGCGACGAGGTCTGGCTGGTGCGCGAGGAGCGAGGCTCGGGCGAGCGTAAATACTACCTCTCGAACCTGCCGGCCGAGGCAACGCTCAAGCAGCTGGCCGCAACGATCAAGGCGCGCTGGATCTGCGAGCAGGCGCACCAGCAGATGAAAGAGGAACTCGGCCTCGATCACTTCGAGGGCCGATCCTGGACCGGGCTGCACCGGCACGCGCTGATGACGATGATGGCCTACGCCTTCCTCCAAGCCCGGCGCCTCGCAGCGGCGGGGCGGAAAAAAAAGAAGCGCCTGCCCGCCGCCCCAGCCCTCGATGCCGGCGATCCGCCAAGCCATCCTGGATCACCTCAGTCAGCCACCACCGCGGCGATGCCCGCACTGTGACGCCGTTCTCAATCTGCCACCCTGAAGTCAAAATGCCAAAGTAGTGCTAG
>NZ_VRVG01000309.1:0-1416 GCF_008040085.1 Methylobacterium sp. WL7
GCCATAGATTATACTGTTTGTTCCGCCGCGTTAAGAAAAACTGCAGCGTCCCGTGGGGCCGACGCTTTGCGATTGTCGCATCGTCGCGGTACTAAATGGAATCACATTCAACGGAATCGACGCATCACTGCGTCGGAAAGTAATTCTACGATGACGCCTTCTGGTCAAAAGATCTGCCTGTCAATGATCGTCAAGAACGAAGCGCCAGTCATCCGGCGCTGCCTCGACTCAGTACGGGCAATTATTGATCATTGGGTCATTGTGGATACGGGTTCAACCGATGGAACGCAGGACATCATTCGTGCCGCCCTGGCCGATGTTCCGGGCACTTTGCTGGAGCGTCCATGGGTCGATTTTGGTCATAACCGTACGGAAGCGCTCGAACTCGCGCGACCACATGGGGACTACACGCTCGTCATCGATGCCGACGACGAGCTGATTGCCGCGCACGGTGGGACGGCGCTTCCAGTCAACTACAAAATGCCAGATCTGGATGCTCCAGGGTACACCCTACAAATTCACGACACCACGATGCGGTACCCACGGACGCAGCTTTTCAAGAATGCGTTGCCCTGGCGTTATCGAGGCGTCCTGCACGAGTTTGCAGAATGTGAGGAGCTGGTCTGGACTGACACGTCGTTGCCGCTCGCAATGCGACGGGGGCACGATGGCGCGCGGCGTCGCGATGAGAGCACGTATGCACGGGACGCTGAGATTTTCGAAAAAGCTCTAAAGATTGAAAAAGATCCATATCTATTGTCGCGCTATATGTACTATCTAGCAAATAGTTATCGTGACTGCGGCGAAAAACGTAAAGCTTTGCAGGCCTACCTCAACCGTACGACCATGGGGTTTTGGGAGGAGGAAATCTACATCAGTTATCTGGGCGCTGCCCTTTTGATGGACAATCTTGACGAGCCATTTGATGAAGTTATTTCCTGCTTCGATAAAGCTATCGCAATCAACCCCCGCCGAGTTGAGGCAGTCTATTACGTCAGCCGATATTGCCAGGACAAAAAACGCTACGTCGAAGCGTACCATTATGCCGAATCGGGGCTTGAGTTATCAGCGCCAACGGACGGGCTTTTTGTTCAGCACTGGATGTATAACTATGGATTGCGGGATAAGTTTTCTGTGATCGCTTTTAACACAGGACAGTATCGAGCCTGTCTTTCCGCATGTATCAGCGTACTCGGATGCCCAGAATTTCCCCACGAGGAACGCCAACAACGTGTTGAGATCGCGCGAAAAGCGCTTGCCAAGATGGTCGATCCTGCTTGGGGCGCCAACCATTCATCTTATAGCGCGGTCTATAGCCCGGACTGGTGATCCGATTCAGAGAGTCCATGAAGTTCTGATGATATGGCCAGAACTTCCTATCATTTTACGATTTAATTTTAGAAAACGATGTATATA
>NZ_VRVG01000030.1:0-47855 GCF_008040085.1 Methylobacterium sp. WL7
CCCCCGGGGCGGTACGCCTACCGCCGCCATAAGCTCCCCGCTGCCCTGCCATCCACTCAGCCGCTTTCGAGGCTCCCAGTCTAAAGGCAGGCTTTCATAATCAATACTGTTCGTTCGTTCGAGCCTGCGGCTGGGATGCCTTAAGTCGTCCTTGAAATATAAATGAACCCGAGCCACTTTTTACGCACGACTGCGCGCAGGCGCGGTACGGTCCGTTGGCTTAAGCCGGGCACGCCAGATGGAGCGCTCGACCAAATCTCCGATCACGCTCGCCAGAACCTCGGCGACAGCCTCGCTGCCGCGGGCGTTGAGAGTCCGCTGAGAGACGACCACGGAGAGCCGCCAGGATGGGGTCGGATCTACGATCGGGATAGCAACCATCTCTCCGCGCTCGATCTCCGCGGCCAATGCGAAGTGCGGCATGACAGTCGCAAACGCCTGAGCACGCACCAGCTCTGCGATCGCCGGCAAGCTCTCGCAATCCGTAGCAACTGGTGTGACGTCGTGGCGGGCCCCAAGCTGCTCAATCACGACCCGAAGGACGTTCGGCCGCCCTGGAAGTACGACAGGTAAATTCTGCTTGAAGACCTGTTCGAATTTGATTTCATGCTGCGCCGCCAGCGGGTGGGCTGCCGGGACGACGAACATCAGAGCCTCGACCATCATTTCGGTCCAAGCCACATGCTCGAAGGCCTTGTGGTCGTAGAGCAGCGCCACATCCAGGCGGCCGGATTGAATCCACTCGTCGAGCGTACCGCTCATGGCTTCGACGATGTGCAGTGTGATGTTGGGCAATGCCATCGCCATCGCGCGATGCAACGGCAGGGATAGGCCCCGGCAGGCCGACGTCGGCAGTCCGACCGAAATGCGCCCGCTCGGACTCGTCGATTGGGAGCGAACGCTTTCTTTGGCCCGCTCGACCTCTTGGAGGATACGTCGGGCATGCTCGTAAAATTTAAGACCCAGCTCTGTCGGTGTAACGCCCCGGGCATGCCGGAACAGCAACTCGATACCGAGCTCCTCTTCTAGATTTCGCATCTGTTGACTGAGAGAGGGCTGTGCGATCCGCAAGACCTCGGCAGCTCGAGAGACATTTCCGCTCTCGGCGATCTGGGCGAAATAGCGAAGCTGACGAAGATCCATGCTGATCCTATCGAATCTTCGGTAGCATCGGCGCAGCGCGCCGCCGATGTCAAACTGCTCTAGCGCTGTGCAATCTGCGCAAGCTATGTGCACGAGGGCATGTTTTTCGATGTGTTCACAGTGGCTTGGTGAGCGCATCCTCCGGTGTAAATCGCCTATGATTAATGCTCATAGGAAATTCCGATACCTCGTATCGGAATTTGGTCTTTGATGATGGCTGTATTCGGCGCGTAGACTTGCGTTAATTCGTCGAGCATCAGGGCCGAACCCGGGCTGCTATCTGGAAATCGGAGACCATAGCATGGATGCGCACAAGTATTTGCGCGGCCTCTCTCTGGCTGCCCCGCTGATACTCACTATCCCGGATGCGGCCCTGGCGCAGCAGGAGCCGTGTATCGGCAATTCTGCAGCGATAACTGGTCCTGCGGCCTTCGGTGGACAGGCCATCAAGATGGGTGCCGAGATCGCCATCGACGAGATCAACGCCAAGGGCGGCGTTCTGGGCAAGCCGTTGCGCTTCGTACAGTACGACGATGCGGGCGCTCCGCCTCGCGGCGTCGACAACACTCGCCGCATCGCACTCGCTGACAAATGCGTGGTGGTTCTGGGCGGCTACCACTCTACCGTCTCGGTGGCGCAGGTCGAGCCAGTCCATGCCATCGGCATCCCGTTCGTCGGAGTGCTGGCCGCCAACACCCAGGCGATCGAGAACGGTCGCAGCCCGAACTACATGTTCCGCGTCTCAGCCAAGGACAAATGGGTCGCCCGCTTCCTGGTGGAGCAGGCAGCGAAAGTTTCGAAGAGTGGCAAGATCGCGTTCTTCTACGAGAACACAGGTTGGGGCAACGGTGCGGTGCCCGATGTCAAGGCGGCGATCGCCAAGGCCGGCAAGGAGCTTGTCGCTACCGAGACCTTCAACTGGAACGATCAGGACATGACCCCGCAGGCGATCCGCGCACGGGACGCGGGCGCGGATGTGGCCCTTTTCTGGGCTCTCGACCGCGAGGGCAATCAGCTGGTCCGCTCGATGGACAAGGTCGGCTACAAACCCACCGTCATCGGCGCCTGGGGCATCGCCGGCAATCTCGGCGAGCTTGCTGGCCCACTCGCTAACGGCATCGAGGTTGTCCAGACCTACAGCTTCATGGGTGATCTCGACCCGAAGGGTCAGGCGCTCTGGCAGAAGGTTCAGGCCAAGTACGGCCTGAAGGATCCCTCGCAGATCAAGATGGGCTCCGGCATCGCCAACACCTACGACGCAGTCCACATCGTGGCTCAGGCGATCGAAAAAGCTGGCGCTTATGATTGGAAAAAGGTCCGCGAAGCTCTCTACCAAGTCAAGTACGACGGCTTGGTCGCCAAGTACGACCCCGCCTTCGACGCCTCCGACCCGGAGCGGCAGGACGCGATCTTGCCGAGCTACTACAAGCTGACCGTCTGGTCCGACGGCAAGCTGCTGCCGATTGGACAGACTCCCTACGGTAAGTCGAACTGAGGCACGCGCCTTTCACCCCTTCCCTAGCGGGAGGGCTGGGGCGGTTCGTCCGGATCCCCCTCGCCGGGCCGGACCGCCCCGACTCCTGTGGACGCTCTGCACGCTTCGCATTGAGAGGCCCGCGCAGTCATGACGACCGCCCTGCAGTATACCCTTTCGGGCCTGGCGATCGGGGGCATCTACGCCTTGGTCGCGCTCGGCTTCCACATCATGTGGTCGGCTGCCAAGGCCGTGAACTTTGCCCACGGCGATACTCTGATGATCGGCGCCGTGATCGCCGTGATGGGCCTTGACGCCGGCATTCCGCTGCCGCTCGCCTGCCTACTGGCAGTTCTGGCGGGGGGAGTATTCGGCGTCGTGCTGGAGCGCCTTGCGGTGCGGCCATTCATCGGCGCTAACGCCTCGATCGGCTGGATGCTCACCACCATCGCGGTCGGCATCATGGCGGAAGCTCTCGCCACCATGCAGTTCGGCGGCTTCTCACGCCCGCTGCCCTCGCCTGGCGTCGCCCGAGCAATCTCGGTCTTCGGAGCGGGCGTCTATCCTCAGGAACTGGTGATCCCGGCTGTCGCAGTGCTGGCGATGATCGGTCTGCACCTGATGCAGCGGCACACGCTCGTAGGGCGTGCGATGCAAGCGGTCGCCCACAACCGCCAAGCCGCGGCCCTTATGGGCATCGACGTCGACCGGATCGTGATGTTCTCTTTCGGTCTTGCCGCCCTGCTTGGCGCTGGAGCGGGCGTACTTGTTGCCCCCGTGATCCAGGCTTCGGCCAGCATGGGCGTGCTCCTGGGTCTCAAGGGTTTCGCGGTCGCGATCATCGGCGGGATCACCAGCGGGCCAGGCGTCGTCGTGGCCGGCCTCGCTTTTGGCATCATGGAGAAGTTCGTCGAAGGCTACGTCTCGACGGCGGCCCGCGAGATCGTCGGCTTCAGCGTGATGATCTTGGTGCTGCTCGCCTGCCCTCAGGGCCTGTTCGGTCGCCGGGAGATCTTCAAGGTATGAAGGCTCTCCACCTCATCGGCTTCGCGCTATTCGCCGCGATCCTCGTCGCCGTGCCGTTCACCTCCGGCAACGAGTACGAGCTACGCCTGTTCATGCTGTTCCTGATCTACGGCCTGATCGCGGTCGGTCTGAACGTTCTGGTCGGCCTCACCGGCCTCGTTTCGCTCGGGCAGGCGGGACTGTTCGCGCTTGGATCCTATGCCGGCGCGATCCTGGCGATCCGTCTCGGCCTGGACCTCGTGCTCGCGAGCCTTGGCGCTGCTGTCGTGGCGGGGGTCTTTGGCGCGGCGCTCGCTTATCCGAGCGTGCGCGTCCGCGGCGTCTATCTCGCCGTAGTGACGATCGCCTTCGGACTCATCGTCGAGAACGTCGCGATCGAGTGGCAGGGGCTGACCGGCGGCACCACCGGGCTCAGCGGCATCCCAGGCCCGAACCTACTTGGTTACCCCCTATCGGGTTACGCCTTCTACGCCGTGCTCGCCGTCACCCTCTTCCTGGGGACGCTCGCGACGCACAACCTGAAGCACTCTGGCTACGGCCGGGCGATGCTGGCTGTCTCTCAGAGTGAGACCGCGGCGCGCAGCCTCGGGATCGGCGCGACGGGTATCCGGACGCTTGCCTTCGCGGTCGCAGCTGTGACGGCGGGCGTGGCCGGCAGTTTCTATGCCTTCCTCAACGCCTACATTTCGCCAGACATTTTCACGTTCTCGGATTCCGTTCGCTTCCTGCTGATGGTGATCCTGGGCGGAGCGGCCTCGACCTTCGGGCCGGTGCTCGGGGCCTTCATCCTCACCTACCTGCCGGAGGTTCTGCAGCGCTTTGCGGAGTGGCAGAAGTTCGCCTACGGCGCGCTGCTCCTCGCCGTGATGTTCGGGCTGCCAGGCGGCATCCTCGGCACGCTCGGCAATGTCTACGCCCGGCTGCGCCCGGGTCCGCGCGGTGTCGACCCGGCTGACGGTACGGCCGCCACCGCGATCCTGGCTGGGCGTGCACCCGCCGCGCTGGAGACGAACGGTCTCACCGTCCGCTTCGGTGGCCTGACGGCTCTCGACGCGGCAACTGTCCGGGTCGCTCCCGGTGAGATCCACGCCTTGATCGGTCCGAACGGTGCCGGCAAGTCAACTTTCGTCAACACGATCTCGGGTTTCTATCGGCCGAGCGACGGTGGTGTACGTCTCGACGGCACCGAACTCGCCGGTCGGAAGGTCCACGACATCGCCCGGCGTGGCCTGGCCCGTACCTTCCAGAACACCGAACTGTTCGGACAGATGACGGTGCTGGAGAACGTCATGGTCGGCGGCTTCCATCATCTTGGCTACGGTTTGCCGAGCGCGATCCTGCGCACGCCCCGCTTCCGCCGTGAAGAGGCTGCTTGCCACGCCGCAGCCATCGGCCTGCTCGACTTCGTCGGCCTCGCGGACGCAGCTAACGAGCAGGCGCGCTATCTGCCCTTTGGCCATCAACGCCGTCTGGAGATCGCCCGGGCGCTCGCCACACGACCCCGGCTGCTTCTCCTCGACGAGCCCGCCGCCGGCTTGACCACCGGGGAAATCGACGAGCTGGAGGTCATGATCCGCAAGATCGCCGGACTTGGCGTGTCGGTGCTGCTGATCGAGCACCACGTCGACCTGATCATGGCGGTCGCCGATACCGTGACGGTACTCGACTATGGTCAGATCATCGCGAGCGATCGGCCGGACGTCGTGCAGGCCGATCCGCGGGTGATCGAGGCCTATTTCGGCGGCCCTTCCACCATCCTCAGCGAGGAGGCTGCTTGATGACCGACGCTCCCCTTCTCTCGGTCGATGACCTGGAGGTGCGATACGGCGCGGTCACCGCGCTGCGCGGCGCCAGCTTGAGCGTACGCCGCGGCCAGCTCGTCGCTGTGATCGGCAACAATGGGGCCGGCAAGACTTCCCTGATGCGCGGCCTCACCGGGCTTGTGCGGCCGAGCGCCGGGCGTGTCCTGTTCAAGGGTGAGGAGATCACGCGGCTTCCCGCCCACGCCAAGGTGGCTCGTGGCCTCGTGATGGTGCCGGAGGGGCGGCTGATCTTCCCCGACCAGACGGTCGAGGACAATCTCATCCTGGGCGCCTATGCTCACGGCGGTCTGAAGACGATGCGGTCGAAGGAGACCCTGGAACGGTCGCTCGCCCTGTTTCCGCGGCTGCGTGAGCGTCTTCGTCAGCCCGCAGGCAGCATGTCGGGCGGCGAGCAGCAAATGCTGGCCATCGCCCGCGGCTTGATGGCCGAGCCCGACCTCCTCGTCATCGACGAACTCTCGCTCGGCCTCGCCCCCCGGATCGTCGAGCAACTGATCGGCGTCCTGCGCGACCTCAACCGGCAGGGCCTCACCATACTTCTCGTCGAGCAGCTCGCATCCTACGCGCTCGCCATCGCCGACCACGCCTTCGTGGTGGCACAGGGGCGCGTGGTGCGGGACGGCCCGAGCGTGCTTCTCGCCCGCGATCCGGAGGTCATGGAAACCTTCCTCGGCAAGAAGAAAGCCGCCTGAGAACGACACCTCGAAGACCTGATCCGACGCGGCACCAGGCGGCGCTGCGAACGGTCTCTCATGCCCGATAAGGAACCGTCATGCCCCAGCGCGTCGTCGACCTGAGCCTCCTGATCGAGGACAACATGCCGGCCCACAAGCTCTTTCAGAGGCCGGTGCTCACCACCCATCTCAGCCACGAGAGCTCCGCTGCCCTTGGACTCGGCGTCCCCGGCGACGCAATGACGTTCCAGACGAACTTCATCGCGATGCTCGACCATGTCGGCACGCACGTCGATGCGTTCCTCCACGTGAACCCGAACGGCCAACCGGTCGACGAGATGCCGCTTGAGATGTTCATGGGTAAGGCGGTGTGCTTCGACCTGCGCCACATCCCCGACCTCGGCGACATCACGGTCGCCGATATGGAGGCGGCTGAGGCCAAGAGCGGCGTGAAGATCGACGGTCACATCGTCCTGCTCTGCACCGGCTTCCACGCTCGCAACTACCCGGGGCCCGACTCGGTCTGGAAGAACCCGCTGCTCACCGCGGAGGCAACCAAGTGGCTGCACGCGCGTGGCTCGAAGATGCAAGGCGTCGAGGGTCCCTCCACCGACAAGCCGAGTGACAACATTTTCGCCCAGCACCGTCTGTGCCGAGACCTCGGCATGAGCCATTGGGAGTGGCTGGTGAACCTGGAGGAACTCCTGGGCAAGGGCGAGGTCCAGTTCTTCGGCGTGCCCCTGAAGTTCAAGGGCGGGTCCGGCTCGCCGGTACGCGCCTTCGCCATCGTCAACGACTGACTCGATCGCGGCGCCTCTTGGGCGCCGCCCAAGACGGGAGGGTGGATCGATGACGGCCGAATTCGACTTCATGACCGCGCTCGAGTTGCGCCGGCTCGTCGCGACGCGCGCGGTCTCGCCGGTCGAGCTGACTGCGCGAGCCCTCTCGCTGGCAGAGTCCAGCCAAGCGACGCTAAATGCCTTCTGCCACCTGATGCCGGACGAGGCCCGCGCCGCCGCCCGGCGGTCCGAGGAGGCGGTGATGCGCGGCGGAGTCCTCGGGCTCCTCCATGGTCTACCGGTCTCGGTGAAGGATCTGATCGCGGTAGCAGGCGCGCCCTATGCTTCGGGCTCGCGCGCCATGGCGGGCAATATTGCGGCCGCTGATGCCCCCTCCGTCGAGCGGCTGCGGGCTGCCGGTGCGATCATCATCGGCAAGACCACGACAAGTGAATTTGGGGCCAAGCCGGTGGGCGACTCGCCGCTCACCGGAATCACCCGACATCCCTGGAATCTCGAAAAGACGCCGGGCGGATCGAGCGCCGGCGCGGCCGCCTCGGTGGCGGCCGGGATCACGCCGTTTGCCGTGGGGACGGACGGCGGCGGATCCTTGCGCATCCCGGCCTCGCTCACCGGGCTCGTAGGACTCAAGGCCCAGTTCGGGCGCGTGCCGGTCTGGCCAACATCGGCGACGCCGACGCTGGCCCATGTAGGCTCCCTCGCACGCAACGTGGTCGATGCGGCCCTGCTGACGACGGCGATGTCCGGCCACGACCCGCGCGATCCCTTCGCGGTGGCTGGCCCGGTGCCCGATCTTCTCGGCGCTGCGCAAGCTTCAGTGGCCGGCCTGCGCGTCGCCTGGAGCGCGACCCTCGGCTACGCCCGTCCCGATCCGGAGGTCGCCGCGATCGCCCGCACGGCCGCCCTGGCGCTCGCCGACCAAGGCGCGGTGGTCGAGGAGATCGACACCGTCTTCGAGACCGACCCGGCAGATCTATGGACCGCGGAATTCTACGCCGGCATCGGGACCAGGCTGCGCGGCATCCTCGAGACCCGCCGCGACCTGCTCGATCCGGCGGTCGCCGACGTGCTCGACGCCGCGCTCGCCCAGGAGATGCGTGGGTACTACGAGACGGTTTTCGCGCGCTACGCGCTGCGCGACCGCATGGTCCGCTTCTTTGCGGACCATGACGTCCTGCTCTCGCCGACCCTGCCGATCTCGTCCCTGGAGGCCGGCCGGAACATCCCCGAGGGGCTCGGCGACCGCAGCCTCGTCTCCTGGGCGTTCTACACTTATCCCTTCAACCTCACTGGTCAGCCTGCGGCCTCCGTCTGCGCGGGCCTTGCCGCGGACGGCATGCCGGTCGGTCTCCAGATCGTCGGCCGCACTCTGGGCGAGGCCGACGTGGTGCGGACGGCTGCGGCGATCGAGCGAACGCAGCCGCCGGGCTACAACATCCGACCAAACCAAGGCTGGTGAGAGGCCGTGCTGGTGGAAGCGGCCCAGGCCAACGGCTCGACCGAGGGGCCCAATGAGCCCCTCACCGCGCAACCCGTAGAACCGCATGCGCTAGACGCGCCCGGCGGTGCTGAGGATCTCTTGAACTCAGGCTGCTGAGATCAGGGCTGAAGCGCGCGACTGCAAACAACTCCGTTCTCAAGAAGATGCCCATTCGAGCATCCGATTATTCGATCACCATCGGGCTGATGATGACACAAGTACAAGCGGGCCAGTTGCTTGAGAGCCTCGACCGGTCGGATTTCACGGCGAAGCACTGGCGCATGTACGTGACCGCCGCGCTCGGCCATTTGTTCGACGGCTTCGACATCAACATGATGGGCTTCGCGCTGCCCGGCATCGTCGCGGCCTTCACGCTGAGCCCGGCCGAGGCCGGCGTCCTGGCCTCCAGCGTCTTCATCGGCATGCTGATCGGCTCGACCTGTGTCGGCTTCCTTGCCGATCGGTTCGGGCGCAAATGGACGATGGTCGGCTCGATCGCTGCCTACTGCGTCCTCAGCTGCGCCGTCGCGTTCGCCTGGAGCCATGACTCGCTCCTAGTGCTGCGGATCCTTCAGGGCATCGGTCTGGGCGCGGAGGTGCCGCTCGTGTTCACGTACCTCTCCGAATTCATCCCGGCCCGCCGACGCGGGCTCATGCTCGCCTCGACCGTTGCGTTTTGGCAGGGCTCAAGCTTCATCGCGGCGATGGTCGCCCTCCTCGTCATCCCGGCGTTCACGTGGCGGGGGATGTTCATCGCGGGAGCCGTTCCCGGCCTCGTACTGATCGTGCTCTGGGCGCTTTTGCCCGAATCCGTTCGCTTCCTCATCGCTCGCGGTCGCCTCGACGAAGCCGACCGCATCGTTGACGGCCTCAGCACCGTCGACCCGCGGACGCTGCCGCCGACCGTCCATCGACCGCCGGCCGAGCCGGCGCGCCTGAGCGCGATCCTGCGCGGCGGCTACTTCCGACCGACCGCGAGCATTTGGCTGATGCAACTCACCGGCGGGGCGGTGTTCTTCGCTGTGGCGATCTGGCTGCCGTCGATTTTCGCACGCATGGGCTTTCCGGTCGTGAAGAGCTTCGCCTTCACCGGTCTGATTGCGGGGACGGGCGCGCTGGGCAACATCGCGGGCGGCCTGCTGCTGGATCGCTGGGGGCGTCGCACGACCGTCCCGGTGTTCCTGTGCGTCGGTGGTCTCCTCATGTTTGCTTGGGGGCAGGCCACCGAGTCCTGGTCGATCCTTGGGCTCGGCGCGCTGACGGCGTTCTTCGCCTCGGGCGGTGCGGGCGGACCACTCTTCGCCTACACGAGCGAGGTCTACCCGACGCGGTACCGCGCCGTCGGGACGGGCTGGGCCGCGGCCTGGCAGCGGATCGGCGGGATCGTCGCGGCGCCGGCGCTCGGATGGATGCTGGGTAACGGCGCCCCCAATTACGCCTTCTTCACCGCCCTGGGCATGCTGCTGCTGATCGGAGGCGTCGGGGGCTACCTCCTCGGCTACGAGACCCGCGGTAAATCGCTGGAAGCGGTCACGGCGGAACTCTCCGGTACGACAGGTCAGGTCTAAGACGATGCCGCACTTCGAACGCGACGGACGCCGGCTGCACTACGAACTGCTCGGCCGGGGCGACCCGGTGATGCTGATCCACGGGTTCACAAACGCCGGCTGGTCCTGGATGAACCAGGTCGCCGCTTTGGTATTCGCCGGCTACAGCGTGATCGTGCCCGATCTCCGCGGGCACGGCCTGTCGGATCCGGCAACCGACGTCACGACCGTGGACGATCTGACTCGAGATGTCATCGGGTTGCTCGACCATCTCGCGCTCGAGCGCGTCTCGGTCTGCGGGTTGTCGCTCGGGGGCATGATCGCGCTGACGCTCGCGCTCGAGCAGCCGCAGCGGATTGACCGGCTCGTCGTCGCGAACTCGCGGGCTGCGTTCAACGACCCGGCGACGGCGGATCTTGTCGCCGGCTGGGTAGAAATGTTTTGTCAGCCGGGCGGGCCACTCAAGCGTTTTCAGGCGACGTGGCCTGTGATGCTCAATGCGGCGTACCGGCAGAGCTCGGCCGGACGAGCGACCTTCGCGACGTGGTGCCGCTTAGCCGAGCGACACAACGGATCCTCGCTCGCGAACGTTGCCCTCGGCATGCGCGCGTTCGACGTCGCCGGTCGCCTCCGGACCATCACGCATCCCACCCTGGTGATCGCGGGCGAGGAGGATAAGCTGTTTCCGCCCGCCGTCGCGCGCGAGGTCAGCAACGCCGTGGCCGATGCGCGGTTCACGGTCATTCCTGGGGCGGCGCATATCTCGTCTCTCGACAGCGCGGAGGCGTTCAATACCTGCCTGCTCGACTTCCTCGCCGATTGATCGAGACCGCTGAACCCCTTGATGATGCCTTGCTGGTACGGGTGCTCCGCTCAGTGCGGTGGGACGTTCCAACCCGCTTGCTTCAGCCGGGCGCTGCCGGTCGGTCCCGTCACGAAGGCGATGAAGGCGCGTGCCGAACGCTGGACCTGAGTCCGCGTCGTGACGGCGGCGGCGTAGGGCGTACTCGCGTTGAGGGCGTCGGGCAGGAAGCCCGCGAACGCCACTCCGGGTGCGTCGATGAGTTCGCTGGCTTGTGTCAGGCCGATCGTCGCCCTGCCCGAGGCGACGGCTGCGGCGACCTCGGCTCCGGTGGCGCAGAGAACGGCCTTCGCGTGCACCGCATCGATGAGCCCGAGTCGCGTCAACATCACGTCGAAGAAGGCGCCCGACGTGCCGCCACCCCTCGGATCGATGTAGGCCACGGTGGGTGCCGCGAGGAGCGTCGCACGAAAACCCGCCTCGCCCGTCAGGTCGGGGAAAGCGGTCCCAGACTTGACGGCGGCGCCGAGCCGCATGCGTGCGACTTCGACCTTGGTCTCCGCGCGAACGTCCCCGCGCGCGACGAGCGTGTCGACGCCGGCCGAGGCGGTCATGACCACGTCGGCGTCTTCGTGCGCGGCAAGCTTGGCGAGGACGCCGCCCGCATTGGTGATCGTCAGGACGAGGTGGTCGCCGGTCTGCCGCTCGAACAACGCGATGAGGTCGCGCAGGCTCGACGCGTAGACGCCCGTTGCAAGCACGCGGATGTCGGCGGCCGCCGCGGGCGTGCTCAGCACGGTCGTACAGCAAGCGATCGACAGAAGCTGAGCTCGGCGCATGGCATCTCTCCTTGGGCGTGACGCCTCCGTCTCGCGGACCAGCTGGGCGCGCTTGATTTTGCAGCACGGAGCGCCGTGCTCCACAAACCGTGGGTCGCGTCCGCCGTTGTCTGTCCCTTATTGGGGGAGCCCTCCCCCGTCCGAGCGCGGCCCCGGTGATGCGGGACCCGGTGGTACCCGGACGCGTCTCCTCGCGGCATCGCCGCCCAATCGCCCGGGGGGCAGCACTCCCGGACGGTGATGCCGGGCTGTCGGCTAGATGGCGAAGAGCGGGCGGTAATCGAAGCTAGGGCGTGCTGCTGACATCGTCTCGCGGAACTCCCGCCCGAACCGCGGTGCAGGGCGTCGTTTATGTGCTACGCCTGCTCGCCTGGCAGGACGGGGATCAACGGGGGGCGCGTGCGGCCCAGTCCCAACGCGAGCGCGGCGCCCGTGGCCGTGACCAGCGCGAGCGGCAGCAAGCCCAGCGCGTAGCTGCCGCTCGCGTCCTTGATCACGCCCATCAGATACGTTCCGATGAAGGCGCCGAGGTTGCCGATGGCGTTGACCTGCGCGATCCCGGCCGCGGACGCGCCCGGCGGCAGCCATTCCGTGACCAGCGCCCAAAACGGGCCTTTGACTGCGTAGGTCCCAAGGATTGCCAGGAACAGGATCCCGACTGTCGGCCAGAGCCCCTGCGCAGCCAGCGCTGCCGCGAGGCAGAGTGCGGTGAGCGCCTGAGGCCCGGCGACGTGCCAAGCTCGTTCCCCCGTACGGTCCGAGCGTCGGGCCCAGAGCACCATCAGCCCGGCCGCGATCCCGAACGGCACCGAGTTGAGCATGCCGATCTCCATCGTCGTAAGGCCGTAGGACTTGAAGATCTGTGGCTGCCAGATCGACAGGCACGCGCTCGCGCCGACACTTCCGGCGAAGATTAAGCCCGCCGCCATCACGCGCCGATCGGAGATCACCCGCCAGACGGAAGGCCGCACTGTTGGCTGCTCCGCGCGCTCCGCGGCCAGGCGTCCAATCAGCCAACCGCGCTGCGCCTCGTCGAGCCAGGGCGCTCGGTCCGGCCCCTCCGGCAGAAATCGCAGGACGAGCAGGCCGAGAACCACGGCCGGCGCCGCCTCGACGATTGACATCAGCTGCCAGCCGCGCAGACCCAGCCAGCCGTCGAGCCCGAGCAGGGCCGCCGAGATCGGCGAGCCGACGAAGTTCGACAGGGGCACGGCCACCGCGAAGAGGGCGATCACGCGGGCGCGGTAGGCCTTCGGGAACCAGCGCGTCAGGTAGAAGATCACGCCGGGATAGAAGCCGGCCTCCGCCGCGCCGAGCAGGAAGCGCACCGTGCAGAACGAGAGTGGGCCGATGACGAGCGCGGTGGCCGCGGAGATGAGTCCCCAGGTGATCATGATGCGGGCCAGCCAGAGGCGGGCGCCGAACCGCTCGAGCATCAGGTTGGAGGGCACCTCGAACAGGAAATAGGCGACGAAGAAGAGACCGGCGCCCAGGCCGAAGACCGAGGACGACAGGCCGGCATCGGCGTTCATCTGCAGGGCGGCGAAGCCGACGTTGACGCGGTCGATGAAGGCGACGAGGAAGCCCAGCATCAGGAGCGGCATGAGCCGCATCGTCACGCGCCGCATCGTTACCCGCTCGATCTCGGACAGGATCTCACCGCTCGCCGATGTCACGGACCGCTCCGGGATCTGAGAGACAACCGCGCGCGGCCTCGGGCCCAAGCGCGTGAGCGTGGCAGCACAGGGCGTGCCAGCCCGGATGGGTCCTTTAGGTCCCGACCCTGAGCGGGGCGGCGAGCTTGCGCAGGTAGGCGATGACCGACAGAGCGGTGATGCGACCCGTGCGGGGGTTCTCATCAGTCGGCACGTTCTCGATCGTCATCGAGAATCGCGCCGCGTCGGCCTCGACCTCGATGCGGTGGGTGTTGCGGTCGAGGATTGGGTCGGCCCAGATCTCGAGCTCGGTCCGATCCGGTCCGATGCCGGCGAGCGAGAGCGCGACCGCGACGTTGAGGTTTGTCGGAAACCCGCGGGCCGCCTCGCGTGGGCTGCCGGCAAAAACCCGCATCGGCTCGGTGATCCCAGCGATCTCGATGCCGTTTTCAACGAGGTAGGGCGCGCCGACGAGCCCGCGCACGGGCTTGCGGGTAATCATGCGCACCGTGTGGATCGTGCCCTCCGCGGCGGCCGTCACGGCGTCGAGGCCGAGCAGCGCGCCAGTCGGGACGACGATCTGCCCCCCGTGGGCGCGGGCGAGCTCCACGAGGTCCTCGTTGTCGAGGAGCGCTCCGCAGCTCAGCACGACGGCCGTCTTGCCCGCCGTCACGAACGGCCGCACGATCGCGGGGAGGTGCTGGGATGGTGCGCATTCCAGAACGATATCGGCCCGCGGCTCCAGGGCGTCGAACGCGGTGACGACCTCGGGCGGCTCGGCCAGCGCCGCGAGTTCGGCGCGAGCCTTAGCGGCGTCGCGGACCGCGACGGCGGTCAGGCTCAGTCCCGGTATAGCGCCCCCGTCGAGCGCCCGCGCTACGGCGCGCCCGACCGTGCCGAGGCCGGCGATCGCGACGCGGCCGCCTCGGACCGGCGACCTGGATGCTTCTTGCAGCGCCATTCTGGATTCCCATTCAACATGGCCGGGGAGGCTGGCCACAATCCGTCTGCATCGGCCATGCCGAGGAGCTGAATCGATTGGCCTCTATCGACTCCCGTCGCGGACCAGCGGGCAAACGCGCGGTCGCACAGAAGCCGTTCTGTCGGGCCATCTGTGTCATCAAATTGGATATTCGTTTATGGCATCAGATCGGCCGATTTAAGTTTGCTTGCGAGTCGCGGGTAGACCTTCAATGTATTTCCGGCGTAGATCTTCGCCCGGTCGGTGTCGGACACTTCAGCCGCATCGACATAGCGCTTGGTGTCATCGTAGGCGTGGCCGGTTTCAGGATCAGTGCCGTTCACCGCGCCCACCATCTCCGAGGCGAACAGCACATTCTCATGCGGCACGACTTTGAGCAGCAGGTCGATGCCCGGTTGATGATAGACGCAGGTGTCGAAGTAAACGTTGCGCATCAACTCGGACAGAGGCGGCCTCTTCAGGTCCTGCGCGAGACCTCTGTAGCGGCCCCAATGGTAGGGCACAGCGCCGCCGCCGTGGGGGATGATCAGGCGAAGCGTCGGGAAGTCCTTGAAGAGGTCCGAGGTGACGAACTGCATGAACGCACTGGTGTCACCGTTGATGTAGTGCGCGCCCGTCGCGTGGAAATTGGGATTGGCCGAGGCGCTGACATGCACCATGCCCGGCACGTCCAGTTCCACCATCTTCTCCCAGAGGGGGTACCAGAATCGATCGGACAGAGGTGGGTCCGTCCAGTAGCCCCCCGAGGGGTCTGGATTGACGTTGCAGCCGACGAAGCCGAGATCATTTACACAGCGCTCCAGCTCGGCCGTGCAGTTTTTTGGCGAGACGCCGGGTGTCTGTGGCAGCTGGCACACGCCGACGAAATTCTTCGGCATCAGGCTTGCGACACGGTGGATCATGTCATTCGATACGATCGACCAGTCGAGGCTGGTGCGCGCGGTGCCAATATGGTGGCCCATGCCCCCCGCCCGCGGTGAGAACAGGGCGAGTGAGATGCCCCGCTCGCTCTGAAGCTTCAGCTGGCGCCCGCTCACGCTCTCGCGGATCTCGTCGTCGCTCACTCGTAGACTGGACGGGCTCGGCGATTGAGCGGGGTCGTTGATGGCATCGATCTGACGCTTGCGCCAAGACAACAGGGCCGGCGGCTCGGTGGTGTAGTGTCCGTGGCAGTCGATCACGAGGCCTGTATAGCGGGGCCCCTGCGGCGCTGGCTCGGCGCGCGCGGTGTCCATCGTGATGGCCGCGGCGACAGCTCCAAAGCCCGCGAGGCCGCGGATGAAGCCGCGGCGCTGCAGGCAGCAAGGGCAGGCGGCGGCCCCGGTCGGGTCGGTCGCGGCGATCATCGCGATCCCCCCGCAGAAGCGCGTTGGACCAGGTGGGGTTCATCCGGACCTGACGGAGCCGCGAGGGCAGGACGAACGACAATCCCTAAACGTCGTAGCATGCCGGCGCCTCTAGATTTTATGCTTCAATCTCGACCGCACAACTGACGCCGCAAAGTCAAATTCGTCCAGTCGCACGGCTGACACCCCGTCCAGGTTCAGCGACGCATTTGGCCGAATGTCGCTCCCCATGGACCGGCAATCGAAGGAGGTCTGCAACTGAGCTGCCGATGATGTCACGACAACGCGTTCGAACACGATTGACCGGTGACCGTCGCTTCCCGGCACATAGCCGGCGCCCCGGAGCGACCGACTGGACGCGGCGCCAGAAATCGGCTTGCTGGGGATGTCGGCGCTGTGTTGCCACCGCGCTCGGGGCTTATTCTCGCCGCTAAATCCTCAATCAGCAAACGGCTCGCAGTTCGAGGATATGATCTGCGATCGCGCGTCGTTAAATTAATACGCGGGGTCGCAACATAAATCGATGCGTAGGTTTAATATTGACATGAAGCATGTTGGGTCTATTTTAATAACGCCGATACAAATGTGTCGGCGGCGCCTCACTCTTGGTTGCGGGATTGACTTTTACAACAAATCTAAAATCTTTTGATTGGTCCTGCTGTGCACAGCAGATAGCTCCTCTCGCACCACTTTTGCTCCTCTCAAACCCCTTCTCATCAGAGTGAGGCGTCTCTCAGTGGGGGCGCTCGATATCCGGGGGCCGCCTCGCCGCTTACCCTGCGGGTAGGACAACGCGAGTTTGCAAGCCGAACGGCATTGGTGAAAGGCGATCACCGAGTTTACGTAGGCGGACCGCAAGGCGTGAGGAACGGCTCGCCGCAGATCTCCAGTCCGAGTCAGAAAGCCAGCTGACCGAAACAGCCGGGTCTGATCGTTCGCGTTGAACAGGGTCATGACGCGTCTCAGTCAGAGGGCGACGTCGTTCAGCGCTCTGGCGAGAACCTCGAGGGCGTCATGCCGCCCCTCCGTGGCCCTCTGCCCGCATGCAAACCTCGTCGGTCTGATCCAGCGTCACACCGTCAAAACGGCCGTCGCCGTCGAGACGCCCACAGATGCGAAACGTCTGGTTGGCAGTGAGCGCGGACACGCCCCGGTGCATGAAGTGGCGCGGAACGTGGCCGATCAGCCGGGCGGCCTGATTCATCAGCAGCGTCGCCTGGATGGGACCATGCACGACTAGATCGGCGTAGCCCTCCACCTCGGTGGCGTAGGGGCGATCGTAGTGGAAGCGATGGCCGTTGAAGGTCATTGCTGAGTAGCGAAACAGGAGCGTGGGCGTCGCTACGATAGACAGTGTCTCCGCGTAATCCGACGGTAGGTCTCGCTGCGGCGTCGATGCCGCGACCGATGAGGCGCCCGGCTTGTCCCGGTAGACGATGTCTTGCTGTTCGCGGATGGCGACGCCGCGCGCCGTCGACACGACATGATCGACTGTTACGAAGCAGAGGCGACCGCTGCGGCCCTCCTTGAAGACGACGTCCCGCACCGTCTCACGGCGCGTCACCAGGTCATCCAGGCGCAGGGTGTCGAGAGTTTCGACCGTGCCACCCGCCCACATCCTTCGGGGAAGTGGCACTGGCGGCAGGAACCCACCCTTGGCCGCGTGTCCGTCCGGCCCGAGGGCGTCGGCCGGCGGCGTTTCGGGCGCCAGACACCAATGGAGCGCTGGCGGAGCAACATCTCCCTCCCCCGGTGCCAGAAGCTGCCCGAACGTAGCGTGGAACGCGTCGAAGATGCGCGGTGTGATCCGGTCTGCCTTCTCGCGCGACCGACCGATCCAGGATCGTAGAAGGTCGATGTCCACCGGCTCCGAGTTGCGCTTCATGGGATCACCCGTCGTCGCGAGGTCGGCCTATCGTTCATGGGTCGAGGAGGTTCGATCGGCCAAGTGACGGGACCGGGCCATAGGTGCGCTCCTCGCCCCGCACGACGGCAGCCGGGGCCGGGAAGGCGACGGGGCCGGTCGAGGTGTCCACGGTGATCCGCCGTAGGTGCGGATGGCTCGCCAACGCCTCCATATCGTTGACTGACGCGAAAGCGGTATCTGCCTCCGTCAGCCGGGCTGTCGCCTGGGCCTCGTCGAGGCCCCCAAAGGCGCGCGCGACCAGGGCGTCGGTCTCGCCGCGGTTGCGCGTGCGCGCGACGTTGGTGGCGAAGCGCTCGTCCTTAGCCACCGCGTCGTCGCACAGAAGTAGGGCGCAGAATTTCACCCATTCCCGGTCGCTCTGGATCGAGATTAGAATCTGTTTGCCGTCCCGCGTTTTGAATACGCCGTAGGGGGCGATGGACGGGTGCGCGAGGCCGACCCGCTTTGGCGACCGTCCACCCTCGTGATGCAACAGGGGCACGGTCAGCCAATCGGCCATCACGTCGAACATCGAGATCCGAATATCGGCGCCGCGGCCGGTAATGCCACGGGCAATCAACGCTTCCAGGATCGCCGCCTGCGCGGTGGCACCCGTGGCGATGTCCACGATCGAGATGCCGACGCGCGCCGGCTCGTCAGGGCCCCCCGTAATCGAGGACAGGCCGGACTCAGCCTGAATCAGCAAGTCGTAGGCCTTGCGACTCGCGAGCGGCCCCGTCTCGCCGTAGCCGCTGATCGAGCAGGCGATCAGACGGGGGTACTCGCCGCAGAGGGTCTCGACCCCAAGCCCCATCCGATCAAGAGCGCCGGGCTTGAGGTTTTGCACGAGCACGTCCGCTCCGACGATCATATCACGCAGTGCGCGTCTGCCTGCGTTCGTAGCGAGATCGAGAGTCCAGGATTCTTTACCGCGGTTGAGCCACACGAAGTAGCTGCTCTGCCCGCCGGGGACGACGTCGTCGTAGCCCCGGGCGAAATCGCCCTCCGGCCGTTCGACCTTGATCACCCGCGCGCCCGCATCCGCGAGACGGGCGGTGCAGAACGGCGCCGCCACCGCCTGCTCGATCGCGACGACAACGAGACCCTCGAGGGGAAGCCGCGTCGCCATCAGAACGACCGCGGCAGGCCGAGGATATGCTCGGCGACGTAGGAGAGGATCAGGTTCGTGGAGATCGGCGCGACTTGGTAGAGACGGGTCTCGCGGAACTTGCGCTCGACGTCGTACTCCGCCGCGAAGCCGAAGCCGCCGTGAAACTGGATGCAAGCGTTGGCCGCCTCCCAGGACGCTTTCGCCGCGAGGTACTTGGCCATGTTGGCCTGGGCGCCGCAGGGCTGGTGCGCATCGTACAATCGGCAGGCCTCGTAGCGCATCAGGTTGGCCGCCTCGATCTCGATGAAGCTCTCGGCGATCGGGAACTGCACGCCCTGATTTTGTCCGATCGGGCGGCCGAAGACATGGCGCTCCTTGGTGTAGGCTGTGACCTTGTCGATAAACCAGTACCCGTCGCCGATGCATTCGGCTGCGATCAGGGTGCGTTCGGCGTTGAGCCCGGTGAGGATGTATTTGAAGCCCTGGCCTTCCTCGCCGATCAAATTTTCGGCGGGGATCTCCAGGTCGTCGAAAAATAACTCGTTGGTCTCGTGATTGACCATGTTGAGGATCGGTCGAACGGTCATGCCTTTTTTCTGAGCTTCGTGCAGGTCGACGATGAAGATCGACATGCCCTCAGATTTCTTGGTGACCTGATTCAACGGTGTGGTGCGGGCGAGCAAAATCATCAGGTCAGAGTGCTGGACCCGTGAGATCCAGACCTTTTGCCCGTTGATCACGTAGCGGTCGCCTTTGCGAACCGCGAGAGTCTTGATGCGGGTCGTGTCGGTGCCGGCGGTCGGTTCGGTCACACCCATCGACTGGAGCCGCAATTCGCCCTCGGCGATGCGAGGCAGGTACTTGCGTCTCTGCTCCTCCGACCCGTGCCGGATCAGAGTGCCCATGTTGTACATCTGCCCATGGCAGGCACCTGAGTTGCCGCCTGAGCGGTTGATCTCCTCCATGATCACAGAAGCCTCGGTAAGCCCGAGACCCGAACCGCCGTATTCCTCCGGGATCAGGGCGGCCATCCAGCCGGCCTTGGTCAGCGCGTCGACGAATGTCTCAGGGTAGCCACGCGCCTCGTCGATCTTCCGGTGGTATTCCGCGGGGAACTCAGCACAGAGGCTTCGCACCGCATCGCGGATGTCACTGTAGCTGCCGTGATCGATCGTCTGCATGGTTCGTTCCCTGGACGTTTTTAATTTCGATGTCCGAACGTTGCCGTCAACGCATCGCATGGGGGCCGGGCACGTCCTGTGTGAGCCTGCCTCCAGTCCCTGGATGTCACGCGCTCACCGACGCCGAACCAGTAACGGCACCGGCATCGAGCGCGTTAATTCAGTCCCGTGCAGCGCTGACCGGCTGGGCTATTGAGCACTCTCATGTCTCAGGAACGGCACGCACGACGTCGATGACCGTCCCGTCTCGGTACTCGACGACGGCTACGATCCGACCGTCGTGGCTTCGGTCTCGGGGCGGAACTGGCGCCAGTTCCGCCGCACGGTTGGCCAATGAGTCGATGGTGGTGAGCGGTAGGCCAGCCGCGTGGAGCCGCTCGGCCAGCTCCGGGCGACGTGGGTTCACGGCGATCCCGCCGTCCGTTACGACGACATCCACCGTCTCGCCCGGCGTGGTGCGCGTGGTGACACGTTCAACCACCTTTGCGTGGCGCCCGGCGGCGAGCGAGGTCGTGATCACAGTCAACTTGGCGCCCGCCGCGGTATCGGCGTGCCCTCCGGATCCGCCCAGAATAACGCCGTCGGTCCCGGTGGTCACGTTCACGTCGAAGGCGCGGTCGATCTCGGCAGCACCGAGGATCGTGGCATCGATGCGGTTCACGACGCAGCCGCGGTTGTGCGGGTTGGCATACATCGAGGCCGACATGGTCTGATGCGCCTCGCTGCGGCGAAAGCTGTCCACCGCCGCGTGGTCGAAAGCCTGCACATCCATCAGCGCGCGGAACAGGCCGGCGTCGAACATCTCGACGATGCCCGCCGTGATGCCGCCCGCCGCGAAACTCCCCTGCACACCCCGCTCAGACATGATCCGCCCGAGGTATGCAGCCGCCGCCAGTGAGGCCCCCCCTGCCCCCGTCTGGAACGAAAAGCCGTCCTTCAAGAGGCCGGATGCCGCGATGACTCGGGCGGCCGTGTCTGCGATGCCGAGCGCGATCGGGTTCGTGGTCGCCATCGTCGTGCCTGAGACGATCTGCGATGGGTCACCGATCGAGTCCACGGCCACCACGAAGTCCACCCAGTCCTGGCCGATCTCGATCGGCACCGCGGGATAAGGCACGAGGGTGTCGGTGATCGCCACGACGCGTTCGGCCCCCTGAGCGTCCGTCACCGCGTAGCCGAGCGGACCGCAGGCTGCCCGGCCGACCGCGCCAGTGAGATTGCCGTAGGCGTCGGCGGTGGGCGCGGCGACGAAAGCCACGTCGATCCGGAGGTCCCCGGATTCGATGCAGCGCGCCCTGCCCCCGTGCGTGTACATCAGCACCGGACGCGCCAGGATGCCGTGCGAGACTGCCTTCGCCAGGGGCCCGTAGATTGTGCTCGCGGCGAGGCCGGTGACGACCCCGCTGCGGATATGGCCGATCAACGGCGCGTGGACCGGAAAGAGCGCGCTGGCCGCCACGGTGATGTCTCGCAGCCCCGCGCGCGCGACCGCGTCGAGGACGCGGTTGAGCACGCCGTCGCCGTTGCGCAGATGATGGTGGAACGAGATCACCGCGCCGTCGCGCAAGTCGCAGGCGCGAATCGCGGCGTCGATATTGGGCAGGACTTTGTCGGCTCCGGGCCGAGCGGCGTGCACCGTCCGGACGGCACGCGTCAGGGTGCCGAGATTGTCGAAAGCGCCCGTATAGGGTCGGACCGCTCCATAACCGGCAATCTCGGAGGGAAGCTCACGGACCGTATCGGCCATCAGGTGCTCGCGGACGCCAGGATGTCGGCGGCACGGCGCACCACCGGCGCGTCGATCATGCGCCCGTCGAGTTCGAACGCACCGCGTCCCTCCACCTGTGCAGCGATGTTGCCGGCCACGACGCGGCGCGCCCAATCGATTTCCACGGCCGTCGGTCCGAATCCTTCGTTGAGGATAGCCACTTGCGCCGGGTGCACGGCGAGCGAACCACGGAAGCCGAAGCGTCGGGCCCGCTCCACCGTCGCGCGAAAGGCGTCCAAATCGCGGTATGCACCGATGCTGTCGATGAAGCCGAGAGGTAAGATTCCTGCGGCCCGCGCCGCCCGCAGGACGGCAAAACTCGGCACCAGCAACGTGTCGGGGTCAGGCACGCCGCCCATCGCGGCGGCGTAGTCCTCGGGGCCGAGAGTCATGGCCGCGATGCGGGGGTGCGAGGCGATCGCGTCGAGATGCGGGAACGCCGCCGGCGTCTCGACCTGCAGGACGAGGCGTACGCTACCGTGCAGCATACCTCGCTCGGCCTCGATCCCGGCGACTGCGTCAGCCACTTCCGCAACGTAGCCGGCATGCTCGACCTTCGGTACGACCAGCGCGGTTAGCCCCGGCACCACCGCGGCCTCAAGGTCGCGCACGAGGTCGCGCAGGCCGTGATTGACCCGGACCATCGCCACTGCGCCATCGCGGGAGACCGCGCGGATCGCGTCCGCCAGCCGGTCGCGGGCACCGGCTTTTTCGCCGGCCGGCACGGCGTCCTCCAAGTCGAGGACCAGCCCGTCCGCACCGCGCTTGTGCGCGCCGTCAATGAAGCGCGGCACGTGCGCGGGCACGAACAGCAAGGAGCGCCAGCGCGGGGCTGGTTCCGGCGTCGGGGTGCTCATGGGCGTCTCCTCATATCGCCCCCAGCGCCCTGGGCAGCCACAGCGACAGGCCCGGCCAGTAGGTCACGAGGACGAGGAAGGCCAACATGGTCAGCAGCCACGGCATCACGGCGACGGTGAGTTCGGAGATGCCCATATGGGCGATACCGCTCGCGACGTAGAGGTTGAGCCCGACCGGTGGGTGGCACAGGCCGACCTCCATGTTCACCGCCATGATGATCCCGAAGTGAATCGGGTCGATGCCGAGCTTGATCGCGATCGGGAACAGGATCGGCGCCATGATCAGCAGGATCGAGGACGGCTCCATCACGTTGCCGGCGATGAGCAGGATGATGTTGACGACAAGCAGGAAGACCAGCGGGCTGAAGTTCATCGCGATGAGCCACGCCGCCATCGTCTGTGGGATGTTCTCCGAGGTCATCAGAAACGAGAACAGCACCGCGTTGGTGATGATGTACAGCAGCATCGCGCTCATGTTGGCGGAGGCCAGCAACACGCGCGGCACGTCGGAAAGTTTCAGGTCCCGGTAGACGAACACTGAGATGACGAAGGCGTATACGGCGGCGGTGGCCGCCGCCTCAGTCGGCGTGAAGATGCCGGCGTAGATGCCACCGATCACCATCACCACGAGGAACAGGCCCCAGGCGCTCTCCCGGAAGGCGCGCAGACGCTCCGTCCAGGACGCTTTCGGCATCCGGGGATAGCCGCGCTTCTTGGCAATGATGAAGGTGACGGCAGCCAGCATCGCCGAGAGCACGATGCCCGGCATCACCCCGGCCAGGAACAGGTTGCCGATCGAAGAGTTCGTCGACACCCCGTAGAGCACGAGGATGATCGAGGGCGGCACAAGGATGCCGAGCGCGCCCGAGGTGGTGATCACGCCGGCGCCGAAGCGCTTTGGATAGCCCTCGGCTACCATCGCCGGCAGGATGATCGATCCGATGGCGACCACCGTGGCGACACTCGACCCTGAGACGGCGGCAAAGAGGGCGCAGGCCACGACGCCCGCGAGGCCCAGTCCCCCCGGCCAGTGGCCGACGAGTGACGTGGTGAAGTTGATCATCCGCTTGGCGACGCCGCCATGAGCCAGGAAATTGCCGGCCAGGATGAAGAACGGGATCGCCATGATCGAGAAGTTTTCAATCCCGGTGAACAGCTTGAGCGCAACGCTCTCGATTGGCACCTGGGTCAGGGTGAACAGGAATGTCAGCACCGTCAGGCCGAGCGCGATCGAGATCGGCATGCCGGTGAGCATCAGGGCGATGAGCAGCCCGAAGATGATCAGTCCACTCATGCCGGGCCTCCCTCGCGCGCCAACTGGATCGGGTCGACGCCCTCGACGGTTTCGACGCCGTCGACATGGGCGTGATCGCGCGCTGGCAGGTGTCCCGTCCTGTAGAAGGTCCAGGCTACTTGCAGGAAGCGAAAGCACATCAGGTAGGAGCCGAGCGGGATCGCGAGGTAGACGATCCAGACCGGGATCTCCATGTCCGGCGTGGTTTGCTCGGTGTGGCCAATGCGCCAGACGAAGTTGGTCCCGAGCGTTCCGACAATGCCGGTAAACAGCGCGCCTGCTCCAAGGCTGACGAGAACCATGGTGCGACGCGCGCGCGGTGGCAGGCGGTTGACCAGCACGTCCACGCCGACGTGAATGCCGGTGCGCACGCCGTAGGCCGCCCCGAACTTGGCGACCCAGATGAACATGTAGATGCACAATTCCTGCGACCAACCGAAGTCGAGCCGGTCGGTATAGTCTTGCAACGCTGGGATGCCCGAGAGAAAGCGATGCACCACGGTGGCGAAGGTGATGACCGTGGCTGCCGCCATCAGCGTGCCGATCAGTAATTCTTCGAGCCGATCGAGAATCTTGAGGATCATGGTGTCGAGACCCAATAGCGGATTATCGGATCAGTTGTTCGGCGCGCCCTCGGCTTCCTTGTTCAGGGCCGCGACCAGGTCCTTGCCGACGCGCGAGGCCATCTCCTTCTGGACGGGGTTCAAAGCCTTGCGCCACGCGGCGTTCTCGGCCTCGGTCGGGGTGTAGACCTCAGTCTTACCAGTGGAGCGGATGTCAGCGAGCGCCTTCTCGTTCTGCTTGTCGGCGATCTGGTGCTCGTAGTCCGTCGCATCCTTGATCGCGCCCTCGAGCGTCGTGCGGATGTCGGCGGGAAGGCCGTCCCAGAAGCCCTTGTTCACGATCACCGCGTAGCCGACGTAGCCGTGATAGGTCAGGGTCGCGTGTTTCTGCACCTCGTTGACCTTCTGCGTGGTGATGTTGGACGGCGGATTTTCCTGGCCGTCGACCACGCCGGTCTGGAGCGCCTGGTAGAGTTCTGAGAACGCCAGCACCTGCGGCAGCGCGCCGACCGCCTTGAACTGCGCCTCGAGCACCTTCGAGGACTGGATGCGAAACTTCAGGCCTTTCACATCTTCCGGCCCGTGCATCGGCCTGTTGGACGTCAGGATCTTGAAGCCGTTGTCCCAGTAGCCGAGGCCCTTGATGCCCTTGGACTCCAGCTTCCTGAACAGGCCCTGGCCGATGGGACCATCCTGTACCTTCCGCAGCACCTGCTCGTTTGGAAAGATATAGGGGAGATCGAAGGCCTCAAATTCCTTGACGCCGAGCGGCCCGAATTTGCTCGTGGACGGCGCCAGCATCTGCACGGCGCCGAGTTGAAGCATCTCGACCTCTTCCTTGTCTTTATAAAGCGTGCTGTTCGGGTAGATCTCGACCTTGACCGCACCCTTGGTCCGCTCTTCGGCGAGTTGCTTGAAACGCTCCGCACCCTGACCCTTGGGCGTGTCTGTCGTCACGACGTGGCTGAATTTGATGACGATCGGACTCTGCGCTGCCGCCGGCGCGACGAGGGCGAGCGCACAGGCAAGCGTGCTTAAAATGTGGGCTTTCATCGACGCCTCCCGATGTGATCCCGCGTCGTCGCGCGGTTTGTATTTTGGATAGCCTTACAGCTGACAAAGCATGGGGCAAGTCCTAATGCCTGCCGCGCGCTGACGGATCGCGCGCATTCTCTAGGGTGCAGATCATGGTATTGGCGATGACGGTATATATCTGGGCTAAATCATAAGCGCCCTCGATACGTCGTGGGGGTCGGAGTGGCGGCGAGAGCTAGGCTGATGCTCACCGATGCCAGCATCATCGTCGCCCTCTTGCTCTCGGAACCTTCGCCTCTGGAAACCGAAGTCTGGCCAAAGCCAGTCTCCAGCGGACGCGCGGGGGACAGCTGTATTTGTCTGATGGGCCTTGCTCGCCCAAGTTTTCGTCAGGCGCCGGTGCGATATTTTTGTGCTTGAGCCCTCATTCGGCACCAAGTCGAGCGGTGAGTTTGAGTCACTGTCAAACGACCTCCGCTGATTTGGCGCCGAATCCCGGCGACCATCTGCAAAACAGCCTACCAGGCGGTCGTTCCGCCATCGGCTGTGAGCACGCTGCCGACGACGAACGCGGAATCGTCGGAGGCGAGGAAGAGAATGGCCCTGGCGATCTCGTCCGGCCGGCCCATGCGTCCGATCGGTGCTCGCCCGTCCAACTCACGCTGCATCGCCGCAGGATCTGGGGCAGCGGCTAGCATCTTGTCGAAGTACGGCGAGAAGATCGTCCCCGGGGCGATGCAATTCACCCGGATGTTCTGATCGATGTGGTCGAGCGCCATGGCCCTGGAAAGGGCGACCACGCCACCCTTCGAAGCGACGTAGGCGGCGCGGTCGCGAATGGCCGCGCTCGCGGTATACGAGCCGGTGTTGACGATGACGCCGCCGCCCTGTTTTTCCATCAGCGGGATGACCGTCCTGGCGCACAGATAGACGCCCTTCAGATTGGTGGCCATCAATGCGTCCCAGGCTTCTTCCTCGGTTTCGACGACCGAACCACGTGCCCCGTATCCTGCGTTGTTGACGAGAATATCGATCCGCCCGTGGCTTGCGACTGCCGCTGCGACCCCCGCCGTTACCTCGGCTGCACGTGACACGTCCATCTCAACGGCGGTGGCGCGATCTCCGATATCCCGTGCCGCCTGTTCGGCTGCCGCGCCATCGCGGTCTGCGATGACGACAGCTGCTCCCTCCGCGGCGAAGAGCGAGGCGGTCGCACGGCCGATGCCGCTCGCGCCGCCGGTAATCAGAGCGACCTTGTCGACGAGGCGCATGAGGCAGATCCTAGCTCTTCAGGTACGGGCAGCGGGTCTCGGATAGGGGCTGCATCGCGTCGCCGCCGGCGATGTGTCCGGTCAGCTTGTAGTAATCCCAGGGGCGTGCCGACTCCTTCGGGGATTTTACTTCGACGGTGTAGAAATCGTGGATCAGCCGACCGTCCGGCCTGATCTCGCCATCGCTGACGAACACGTCGTTGACGCGCGTGGCGCGCATTGTTTCTGCGACGACACGGCCATCGTCCGAGCCAGCTTTCGCGATGCCGCGCAAGTAGTGGAGCACGGAAGAATACACGCCGGCCTGGATCTGGCCGGGCATGCGTTTGGACCGCTGAAAAAAGCGCTGGCCCCAAAGCCTGCTTTCGTCGTTGCGATCCCAATAGAAGCCGGTCATGAGCAGCAGACCTTTGGCTTGCTCGAGGCCCAGGGCGTGTATGTCGCTGATCACCGCCCCCGGGAGAAATAGTTTCTGGTGAGATGTAATTCCAAATTCGTTCGCCTGTTTGACGCAATTTATCGTATCGCTTCCAGCATTCAGAAGCCCGATAACCTGCGCTCCCGATCCCTGCGCCTGCAGAAGGAAGGACGAGAAATCAGGGGAGGCAGTCGGATGCTGCGCGCTCCCCAAGACTCGACCCCCTGCACGCTCGACGCTCCGGGTCAGATCTGCGCGCATCTGATGGCCGTAGGCATAGTCGGCAACGATCAGGAACCACGTCGTCTTACCCTGATCCATGAGGATGCGGGCGGGGCCAACAGTGTTAGAGTAGGTATCGAGAACCCAGAGGAAACCTGTCTTCGAGCAGCCTTCGTTCATCAGTTGCCCGCTTGCCGGTCCGCATAAGAGCGTGATCTTCCCACGATCCGCAGCAAGGTGCTGGACGGCCAAAGCGACGGATGAGTTCGGCAGATCGGCGATTGCGCCAACGCCCTCCACATCGAACCATTGCCGCGCGATGCCGGCGCCGACATCCGCCTTATTTTGATGATCCGCTGAGATGATTTGAATCGGCCGGCCGAGTACTGTGCCGCCAAAATCTTCGGCCGCCATCTGGGCCGCAATGATGCAAGTCGGGCCACTGTAATCCGACAGTGAGCCGGACAGGTCGCTCAGGACGCCTATCTTGATCGGGTCCGCCGCCGAGGCCGGCCCGGTGAGCAGCGCCGGCATGCACAAACTGCTCGACGCCCCGGCCAGCACAGTGCGACGCGTCAAGTATCGGCGTTCCGCCACCATCGGTGACCCTCCCGTGAGAAGCGCCGATTCCGGCTATTCACACTGACCTACCAGCTGTATGACTGTATGACAATACGTTCGAGGAGAGGCCCAGTGAGATCTCGGTCCGCCGTTCTGCGCGCCACGCCATGCGCGAAGCCCTATGCGCAGACCTTGCCCTTGACGATTGAGGAGATTGAACTCGACGATCCGGGTCCGGGAGAGGTGCTGGTGCGCGTTGCAGCGGCCGGACTGTGCCATTCGGACCTCTCGGCCATGAACGGCGATCGCCCCCGGCCCGTCCCGGTGGCTCTCGGGCATGAGGCGTCAGGCGTCGTGGCCGGCCTCGGTGCGGGCGTCGACGATCTTAAGGTTGGCGATCATGTGGTGATGTCGTTCCTGCCGACTTGCGGTGTCTGCGGTCCCTGCGCGGAAGGGCGTGGGGCACTGTGCGAACCGGGGCACGCAGCAAACGGGCGCGGTACGCTGCTGTCCGGGGCGCGGAGATTTCACTGCGACGGCATTGAGCTCAACCATCACAGCGGTGTCTCGGCCTTCGGCGAGCATACTGTCGTCTCACGGCGCTCGGTCGTGCGGATAGGCCAAGACATCCCCCTCGTCGAGGCTGCCTTGTTCGGTTGTGCGGTCATGACGGGCGTGGGCGCCGTCGTGAACACTTGCGCAGTGCGCCTCGGCGAGAGCGTAGCCGTCGTCGGACTCGGTGGTGTCGGACTCTCGGCCGTGCTTGGAGCGGTGGCGTGCGGCGCCAATCGCATCGTGGCGATCGACCTTTCGCCGGCCAAGCTTGACGTAGCACGCGAGATCGGCGCGACGGATGTGTTCTTGGCTGATGCGCCCAACGTCATCGAGGCCGTCCGGGACCTAACGGGGGGCGGGGTCCACTATGCGGTGGAGATGGCGGGCTCGGTTCAGGCCTTCGATCTTGCGCTGCATGTCACTCGCCGCGGCGGCATCACAGCAACGGCGGGACTGGCGAATGCCGCCCAACGGTTCCAGATCCCGCCGCTGGCTCTCGTCGGCGAGGAGAGGGTCATCAAGGGCTCGTACATGGGCAGCTGTGTGCCCTCCCGCGATATCCCCCGCTTCATCGACCTATGGCGTCAAGGTCGCCTGCCGGTGACGCGGCTTTTATCGAGCACGGGACCGTTGATCGATATCAACGCGGCATTCGACCGGCTCGACCGAGGCGAGGTGATCCGACACCTCGTTGTGATGTGAGGCGGCCTGTAGACGATCGCTACGTGTCAGCCATTGGAAACGAAGGATATTTGACCCCGTGGCCCATCGAAGAGGATGACACGCCTGGACCCGTACTCCCCACCCAGGCATCGTAGCGCACTGTGACGGATTGAATGTCGATGAGTGATACTCTGCGGGTAGTCCCCACGCCCATGCGGCGGCAGGTCGAGGAGGGGCTTCGCTCGGCGATCGTGAGCGGGCGCTTCCTGCCCGGAGAGCACCTGTCCGATCGCGTACTCTGCGAGTTGACGGGGGCCAGTCGTAGCGTGGTGCGAGAGGCCGTCCGGCTGCTCGAGGCGGAGGGGCTGGTCACGGTGCAGCCCAACCGCGGCCCGTTCGTCGCGCATCTCTCCGTCGAGGAAGCCTCGCAGATTTACGAGCTACGCAGCGTACTGGAGGCGTTGGCCGGTGAAGGGTTCGCGTTGCGTGCGACCGACGAGGAGCGCCGTGCGTTGCGAGAGGTCTTCGAGGAACTCGCTCGCTGCGGACCAGACACTGAGCGGGAGACCCTGCTTGCGATCAAGCAACGGTTCTACGGAGGGCTGCTGAAGGGCGCGCGCAATGCCTATGTCGCCCGCATGCTTGAGCAGCTGATGAACCGCAATATGCAACTGCGCGCGATGTCGTTGTCGGATCCAGGGCGCCTGCCTTGGACGATCAAGGAGATCCGGCGGGTCGTCGAGGCGATCGAGCGACGCGATCCCAACGAGGCATTCATTGCGTGCCGTGAGCACGTGCAACGGGCTGCAGACGTAGCGCTTCGGATCCTGCGAGCGCAGCGAGACGTCCCCTTGAGTGGGCCATCTGGCAGCGACTGAGAGCGAGCGCGTGCCCCGGTCTGATCGCCTGCCGGGAGGGGAGCTCGATGCTCAGGCGACGTATGTGCCGTGAATGGCCGCAAAGCGCGACATCCACGGCCGCCACGATCAGGCGGGCCCGACGGGCTCACCCGAAACCGCGCCCTCAGCCTTCAGCACCTCGTGTGCGGCTTTGAAGGCATCGAGGCCCGCAGGGATGCCGCAATAGACGGTCGCGTGAAGCAGGATTTCCTTGATTTCCTCCACGGAGACGCCGTTGGCGAGCGCGCCCTTCACGTGAAGTTTCAACTCAGCTGGCTTGCTGAGCGCGGTGAGCATCGCGAGGTTGAGCATGCTGCGCGTGCGCCGATCGAGGCCGTCGCGCGTCCAGGCGTAGCCCCAGCACCACTCGGTCGTGATGCGCTGAAACGCCATCATGAAATCGTCGGCCTTGGCGAGCCCGCCATCGACGTATTCTGCGCCGAGTACGGCGCGCCGCACCGCCAAACCCTTCTCGAACTGTTCGCTCTCAGCCATCACACCCGCTCCACACCACAGACCGATCGAACAGTCCGCAATCACATACTGTATGTCAATAAGACAAATGCGATCGGTAATTCAGTCGGAGGTCGCGCTCGTGGCGCGACAGCGATTTTTCGTCTCGCGTGACATCGTTTCACGCCACCGGTCGCTCAGCGGGGAATCACGCTGGATTGCAGCATTCCCATCGGCGCCTCCACGCCCATACGGGCTCGGTATGGGCTGCATGTCCGTGAACACTAGGCAGATGGCGGCACGTGAAGTTGAACGGCCTCGACGTCAGGCCGGTCGAGGCGTGGATAGCGCGCCATCACCAGTGGATCGTGTCCCGGAATGATATGCGCTTCGCTCTCGGCGAGTTCATGGAGGCGCGCCCAGCTCTCGGCCATCGCCGCCACGTCTACGACGATCGGGTAAGGATTTCCGGTCTCCATATTGGCGTAATAGTGCGCGGCGTCGGAGGCCAGCACGACGGCGCCCCGGATGGTCTCGACGCGCACGCATTGCAGGCCGCGGGAGTGGCCTGGGACGAGGTGCACCGACACGCCGGGAAAGAGCGTTGCGTCGCCGTCGGTGAAGCGCACCCGGCCGGCGTAGACCCGCCGGACCATCTCAACCACGTCTTCGACCGCGAAAGCGTTGCGTAGCCGGCCGTGGCACATGCAGCGGCCGGTGGCGAAGGCCATCTCCGCGTCCTGGAGGTGAAATCGCGCCGCGGGAAACGCCGGCAGATTGCCCGCGTGGTCGTAGTGCAGATGCGTGATGATGACGTCGGTGACGCTTCCTGGCTCGACGCCGACCGCACGCAGCGCATCGCCCGGGTGCTGCAGCAGGACCCGGCCTCGGGCACAGGCTTCCGCCTCGCCAAAGCCCGTATCAACGAGGATCGTTCGCTCCTCCGAGCGCAGCAACCAAACAAAATAGTCCATCGGCATTGGCGTATCGTGCGCGTCTTGGTTGCCATCTGGTGGGAAAATGAAGTTTTCGTGCGCAAATCTGGCATGGGTGGCGTAACGGATCGCAAGGACTTCGTAGGTCATCGTTCTCTCAACCCCCCTTCTTCGCCTGAAACAGAGCCGTCAGGCTGGGCATTCAATTCGTGAAATCGTGGGCCTCTGGGTCTGCCCCGTGGGTCAGCGTGTTGGCGAAACGCCAGAGGCAAGCCCCCAACCCAAATGTGACCACCGTGCTACCCCGCGGACGCGAGCCTCTGCAGTCGACAATCCACACTGTCTTACAATCAGATTGACGGAGTGTCGATTGACGCGCTGCGACCGGTTTGACAGTGTGCCGGTCAACGATGGGCCGAACACGGACCACTGGGAGGACGACAATGTCGGACAATGCCGCCGGAGATCGGCGTTTGCGGCTCGACCGGAGGCAGTTGGTTGGCGCGCTGGGCGGAGCGGTCGCGGCGCCCTTCCTGATCCGGAGCGCGCAGGCTGCTTCAGCGGTTAGCATTGGGGTTATTCTGCCCCTGTCCGGAGCGAATGCTCAGTTCGGGGTCAATTCCCGGAATGGCATCCAGCTCGTTGCAGATCAGATCAACGCGGCCGGCGGTATCAAGAGCCTCGGCGGCGCTCGGATTGAACTCGTCGTGGCGGATGCCACCTCGACGCCGACGCAGGCCGCGACAGTCGCGCAGCGCATGATCACTCAGAACCGAGTTTCGGCGATCCTCGGCGCATTTGCGTCGTCGCTGACACTCGCAATTTCCGAAGTGACGGAGCGACGCGATATCCCGCTCCTGACGATGTCGTTCTCGGACCAGATCACCGAACGCGGCTTCAAGAGCGTGTTTCAGGTCGTCGCCAAGGCTTCCATGATCGGCGCAGCTCAGTTCGATGGAACGCTTGCGATCGCGAAAAAGGCCGGGACCGACCTGAAGCAGGTCGCGATCCTGTTCGAGGATACCGCCTACGGGACATCTCAGGCCGGCGGGCTGCGCAAGGCTGCGGCGAAGGCCGGCGTGCAGGTCGTGATGGACGAGGGCTACCCGCTCGGCATCACCGACGTGACCCCGCTGATCAATAAGCTGCGCACATCCGGTGCCCAGGCGGTGTTTCCGGTCTCCTACCTCAACGACAGCCTGCAGATCATTCGGGTGATGCGCCAGCAAGGGCTGACCATCCCGGCGATCGGCGGCGCGGCGGGCTACGTCATTCCGGACTTCAAGAGCGGTCTCGGCGAGTACGCGGAGGGCATTCTCTCGATCAGCCCCGCAAGCTGGGACCAGGATCCAGCACTGACCGACGCGTTCAGCCAGCGCTACGGCTACTTCATGGTGCACGAGGCGCTGGAGCACGCGGTCTGCCTCGACGTATTGGCGCAGGCCTTGGAGAAGGCCGGCAAGTCGGACCCGGCCTCCCTGCGCGATGCCCTACACGGCACGCGTTTCGATGGCGGCTGGACCAAGGTGATGACCGGAGGGGCCGTCCAATTCGATGCGGCCGGTCTGAACACGCTGGCTGAGCCGTTGATGGTGCAATGGCGGGGCAAGGAGCCCGTCACCGTTTGGCCGGAGCGGTTCGCCAAGGCTCAGCCGGTCTGGAAAGCCTGACGTGGCGCTCATCCAGGCCATTCTCGACGGGATAATGATCGGCGGCGTCTACGCCGTGATCTCGATCGGTCTGACGCTGGTGTTCGGCGTGATGGGCATCATCAACTTTGCCCAGGCCGAATTTCTCATGCTCGGCATGTTCATCGCGTGGTTTGCCTGGGCCAAGCTCGGGCTCGACCCGCTGATCGGCGCCTTCTTGGCCTTCGGACTCGTCTTTCTCCTCGGCCTCGCCGTGCAGCACTGGCTGGTCCGTCGGGTGATGCGTGCGCCCGAAGTCGCGCAGATCTTCCTGACAGTCGGCTTGCTGATCGTTCTGGAGAACGCCGCGCTGCTCGCCTTCGGCTCAGATTTCCGCTCGGTATCGACACCCTACCAAACCGCCGCTCTCCGGCTCGGGCCGCTGTTCATCAGCGTGCCCTATCTCGCCGCCTTCGCGATGTCCGCACTCAGTGGCCTGGGGCTGTGGTGGTTTCTGCGGGTGAGCTGGTTCGGCCGGGCGATGCGGGCGACAGCCCAAGACCCGATGGCGGCGCGGTTGTCGGGCATCGACGTCGACCGGATGCGTCGCCTCGCTTTCGGCCTCGGTGTCGGGCTCTCCGCGTTCGGAGGCGCGGTGATCCTGCCGTACCTGACGGTCTATCCCACGGTCGGCAGCCAGTTCACGGTCTTGATGTTCACGGTGGTGGTGCTCGGTGGCCTGGGCAGCGTGGCGGGCGCCGTGGTCGGTGGCCTCGCGGTCGGGGTGATCCAATCGCTCTCGGGACTCGTCTTCCCGATCCAGCTTCAGAACCTCGTGCTGTTCGTGGTGTTCATCGCGGTCCTAGCGGTTCGCCCCGAGGGTCTTCTGGGGAAGGCGCGATGAGCGTCTTCGCCACGTCCCTGCCCTCAGCGCGATCTCCGCTCTCACGGCTATTTGTGCCCGCCGCGGCGCTCGCGGTTGCGCTGATCGTGCCGCTCGGGCTCGACGGCGACGGCTACGCGATCCGCGTCATCGCCCTGGTGTTCCTGTTTGCGGCACTGGGCCAGAGCTGGAACATCGTCGGGGGGCTCGCAAACCAGATCTCGCTCGGGCACGCGGCCTTCTTCGGGATCGGTGCTTACACCTCGACGCGACTCCTGATCGACTTCGGTCTGTCGCCCTGGTTCGGGATGCTCGCCGGCGGCGTCTTCGGGGGAGCCGCCGCCGCCTTGATCAGCCTCCCGACGATGCGGCTGCGCGGCCACTATTTCGCCCTCGCCACCCTCGCCTTCGGGGAGGTCATGCGCGTCGTCGCCAACGCCTGGACCGGCCTGACCGGCGGCCCCGTAGGCATTTCCGTTCCCTATTCTGCGCCGGGGCTGTGGATGCTGAGCTTCAAGGGCACGCTCCCGTTCTACTATTTGAACCTCGCCGCACTCGTGGGGGTGACGGCGGTGTTTGTCGGCATCCGCCGCTCGGCCTTCGGCTACCGACTCCGCGCCGTGCGAGAGGACGCGAGCGCCGCCGAGGTCGTTGGCGTCGACACCGCGCGTATCAAGATCCAGGCGGCCGTGATTTCCGGGGCGTTGACCGCGATGCTCGGGACGCTCTACGCCCAGATGAACTTCTTCTTTGATCCCGACGCGGTGTTCGGTGCGGCGCCGATCTCGGTGCGCATCGCCCTCATCGCGATTGTAGGCGGCATCGGTACGGCAGCGGGCCCGATCCTCGGTGCGATCCTGATCGTGTCGTTGGAAGAGATCGCCAACGTACTGCTCTCGGGTCAGGTCGCCGGACTGTCGAACCTCGTCTACGGCGTGATCCTGATCTCGGTGATCATGATTCAGCCGCACGGACTCGTCGCCTTCGGTCCAGTCTTCCGGTGGCCCCGGCGCGTCCCAGCCGTGGATGCACCGAAGTGACCGCGCCGGGCACGCCGATGAGCCCGATCCTGGAGTTGCGCGGCGTCGGCAAGCGCTTCGGCGGGCTGCAGGCGCTTCAGGATGTGAGCTTTGAGGTCCGGCGTGGGGAGATCTTGGGTCTGATCGGCCCGAATGGCGCCGGGAAAACCACCCTGTTCTCGACACTGGTCGGCCTGCACCGGGCGGATGCCGGGACGATCCAGCTGGAGGGCCGGAATCTCGTCGGGCTCAAACCCCACCGGATCGCACGGCTCGGTCTGACCAAAACCTTCCAGAACGTCGCGCTGTTCATGGACACGGACGTTCTCGACAACGTCGTCATCGGCGCTTTGCTGCACCACCCGTTGCCCGAGGCACGCGTCCGCGCGCTCGCCTGCCTGGAGCGCGTCGGGCTCGCCAGTATCGCGCACAAACGGGCGGGCGATCTCTCGTTTCCCGAACGCGCCCGCGTCGAGGTCGCCCGTGCCCTGTCGACCGAGCCGAAGTTGCTCCTGCTCGACGAGGTCATGGCGGCGTTGAACGCCGTGGAGATGGCGGAGATGATGGACCTGATCCGGGCACTGCGTGCGGACGGGCTCACCGTCATCGTGGTCGAGCATCACATGAAGGCGATCATGGCGCTGTGCGACCGCATCGTCGCGCTGAGCTTCGGCCGGCTGCTGGCGGTGGGTTCGCCAGACGAGATCGTTCGACACCCCGATGTCGTCACCGCATATCTTGGGCGCGCCTATGCCGAGTGAGGCCGTCGACCTCCTGAGCGTGCGCGACCTCCATGCCGGCTACGGCAAGGCGGACATTTTGCACGGCGTCTCCCTGCGCGTCGGCGCGGGCGAGTTCGTCTGCGTCATCGGAGCCAATACCGCGGGCAAAAGCACGCTTCTGCGGGCGATCTCCCGCCTCGTGCCCCGGGCACGTGGGGCCATCAGCTTTTGCGGCACCGACCTGATGTCTATGCCGGCCCACGCCGTGCCGGCGCTCGGCATCGCCCACGTGCCCGAAGGGCGTCACGTCTTCGGTGACATGACGGTCGAGGAGAATCTGTGGCTCGGCGCGTTCAGCCGGCGGCGGGAACCGAGCCTCAGCGAGCGGATCGAGACGGTCTACGCCCTCTTCCCCCGGCTCGCCGAGCGGCGCAGGCAGCGCGCCGGCTCGATGTCGGGGGGCGAGCAGCAGATGGTGGCCCTCGGGCGCGCGCTCATGCTCGCCCCGGGTCTGCTGATTCTCGACGAGCCAAGCCACGGACTCGCGCCGATCATCGTCGAGGAACTGCACCGAGCCCTATCCGACATACACGCCCAGGGAACCGCCATCCTCTTGGTGGAGCAGAACACGGCGCTCGCCCTTGATGTCGCAAGCCGGGGCTACGTCTTGGAGGCTGGTCGCATTGTGATCGAGGGGACCGCGGAGATGTTGCGGACCAACTCGCAGGTGCGAACCGCCTATCTCGGGATCTGAGCGCCGGATGTCCCATCTCCCTTTCCAGGCTGCCGTCAGAACAAATGACCATCCGGCCGAGGGGGCGGTGCGTTTGGCTGCCTCCTGGGCAACGGGCTGAGGGACCGAGATGCTGGATTTTATCGCGACGCTGACAGCGCGCCTCCCCCACGCTTTAGACGATCCCGAGTTGCGGGCGTCGGCGCGTGGCCTGGACGCGCGCGTCCAGCTCGCGTGCGGCGACGCGGCGGTCGACCTCGTGTTCGCGCCGGATACGCCGACGCGATGGTGTGATTCCGCCGGCGGCGTTGTCGACGTCGCTCTGACCGCGCCGCCGGCCGTTTGGGAGGCCGCCCTGGCGCGGGTGCCGCCGCCGCGGCACCAGTCCTTTACCGCCCTGCAACTGGCAAATCCCGACGCGACCGTGTCGGGCGACCCATTGCGGGTGGCCCAGGCGCGCCCGGCCCTGGAACGGTTGCTTGAGGTCCTGCGGCTGGTGGTCGGGCCAGTCACCACCGGTGGTTCGCCGCCTCAGCCGGTCGCCCGGGACATGGGCCAGGTGATCGGAGGCTACGTGTCCCTGACCACTCAGGAGGGGCCGTGCGAGGTCTTTTTCGAGACGGCGGGCTCTGGGTCACCGGTGGTATTCCTGCACACCGCCGGGGCGGATTCGCGGCAGTACGGCGCGTTGCTGTCGGACGTGGCATTGGCGAGGGACTGGAAGCTCCTGGCATTCGATTGCCCCTTTCACGGGCGATCGCTGCCACCCCTGGATTGGGACGGGGGCGCGTACCGTCTCGACAGCGTACGCTACGCTTCGTGGGTCACGACGTTTCTGGAGACCGTTGTGGCGGCGCCAGCGATTCTGGTCGGCTGCTCGATGGGTGCGGCGATCGCCCTCACGGTCGCTGCCGACCGCCCCGACCTGCTGCGGGGAGTCATCGCTCTGGAAGCGCCGCTGCGCTCATCGGGGCGCCGCAACCCCTATCTCGCCCATGCGGCCGTCTCGGGGGGAATGCACAACAGCGCCTACGTGCGCGGTTTGATGAGCCCAACCAGCCCGGAAGCGTGGCGGCGGCGCGCCGCATGGATCTACGCGCAGGGTGGGCCGGGCGTTTATACCGGTGATCTGGCCTTCTACAGCGACGAGTTCGACGGGGCCCGGATCGCGCCGCGAATCGATGCGGGCCGGCTTCCGGTCCACCTCCTCACCGGGACCTACGATTACTCGGCCACCACCGACGATGGTGCGGCGCTCGCGGCCCTCATGCCGGGCAGTAGCTTCCACGAGATGCCAAACCTCGGGCATTTCCCGATGTCCGAAGACCCGGACCTGTTCCGCCCTTACTTCACGCGGGCACTCGAGGCGATCCGGGCTGCCGGCTGACGAACATCACATCCATGGAGGAGAGAACGATGGCGGACCACAAGATCATGCCACCCGCGACGCTCGGGTTTATCGGCCTGGGTAAGATGGGACTTCCGATGGCCGTACGACTGATCGAGGCCGGCTACGCCGTGCGCGGCTACGATCCAGCAGAGCAGGCCCTCGACAACTTGGTCGGCGCTGGCGGCACGGCATGTACGTCCGCCGCGGCAGCGGCGGCGGGCGCGGCGGCGGTGATCACCATGTTGCCCGATGGCGATACCGTGCGCCGCGTGGTTCTCGACGATACCGATCCGGTCGGCACGGCGATGACCCGGGGCACGGTCTTGATCGAGATGAGCTCCTCGGCACCACTCTCGACCCGAGCGCTCGGGGAGAGACTGGCGGGGGCTGGGATCGATGTCGTCGATGCGCCGGTCTCGGGCGGTGTGAAGAAAGCTGTCGCCGGTACTCTGTCCATCATGACAGGCGGTGAGCCGGCAGTGATCGAGCGCATCACGGGCGTCCTGGACGCGATGGGCGGCTCCATGTTCCGAACCGGCGCCTTGGGTTCAGCGCATGCCATGAAGGCGCTCAACAACTACGTCTCTGCCGCCGGGTTGATCGCCGCCTGCGAGGCGGTGCAGATCGGCGCTGCGTTTGGCCTCGACCCAGAATTGATGACGGATATTTTCAACGTCTCCACCGGCCGCAACAACTCTACTGAGAACAAGCTCAAGCCCTTTATCATCACGGAAGCCTACAATTCGGGCTTCGGGCTCGCGCTCATGACCAAGGATATCGGTATCGCGGTTGATCTCGCCAAAGAGCTGGCGCGGCCCGCACCCTTTTCCCAAGACGTCGTCGCATTCGCCCGCCGCGCTCTGGAACAGCTGGGCCCCGCCGCCGATCATACCGAAGTCGATCGTTATCTCAAGAACTTGGCCGCCAAAGCTGTTGGTGAGCCTGGTGCGTCAGCACAAACCCTTAAGTCATAGTGACACCAGGAACGCCGCAACGGTACCCCCTCACTGTTGCCCCTTAAAAGGGTCAGAGGTGCTGGCTAGGGCCGGGTCCTCGCAGTGCTACGCGAGAGACTGCGGCCGGGAAGGCTCCGCGGGGCTCACTGCGGAACGGCGCCGATCTCCCGCAGATAGATTGCGGTCGCCGGATGCAGCCACGCGGCCGGCACGTTCGAGACCAGGTTGCGCGGATCGCTCTCGTGTCCCTGTGCATAGTGGCGCGCCAGCGTGTTCCGCCCCTGATCGATCGCCCGCACGAGGCGCGAGACGTAGGCGTCATCGAGCCCTGGCCGGCCTAGAATGAAGCTCCAAGAGCCGACGGTCTCGATCGCCGCGTCCTGTCCCTTGAACGAGCCCGCCGGGACGGTCAGGCGTCGCAGCGACGAGCGGAGCGCGAGGATCTTCGGGACTGCTTCCGGCGCCGGGCCGAAGAACCGAGCGCCGCCGGGCGCGTCCGCGAGGGTCTTGAAGCCCGGCCAGCCGAGGCTCGCGCCCCACAGGGCAGCCGCTCGGCCATCGCGGACTTGAACGGCGCCGTCGCCGGCATCGTCGAGAAGGATCGGGCGGATGTCGTGCTCGGGATCGATGCCTGAACCCAGGAGCACGGTACGCCCCATCAGCGTAAAGCCGGAGGCGCGCGTGCCGAGCGCGACGGCGCACCCGCGCAAGTCCGCCACGCTGTGGATTGAGCTGGCCGTCGGGACCACGAACAACCCGGGCGATGCGTCGATCGGGGCGACGACGGTCAGGCCGGGTCCGGAAGGTGGCTGAGCATTCAACGCGTCGAAAGCGTACTCGCCCTGCACGAGGGCCAGATCGAGCTTGCCTTCCCGCAGCAGTGCGAGGTTCTCGGTCGAGCCCTTCGTGATGCGAGGCTCGATCGTCAGAGCGGGATCAACCTCGTTGACCGCTGCGACGAGCGCGCGACCGAAGGCGGGGAACGAGCCTCCCGGCGTTGCCGTGCCAAGCACGATAGGGCTGTTCGCTGCGCCCTCCTGACCCCGGCTCGATGTCGGGGCGAGGGCTAGACATGCTAGGAGAAGACGGCGTGAGATCACGATAATCGGCCTTTCCGTGGATGAGCCAGACCGAACTACGCGACCGTCCCTGGACCGCACCGCGTCTTGTGCCTCGCACCACCATCTTGATGGCGGTGCCCCGGCCCTGCTCAGGAGGCCGAGATACGTGCCTAAGGTTGAGCGATAGGTCCGGTCGGTGATGGCCCCAGCCTATCGGCCGCACAGGAGGGAGCAGATGATCTTGAAGCTAACGGAGTGGTCGTCACGCCGCCTCACTCAGAACGAGCTGCCACGGCGCAATCGCCCCCTGCCCTGACTGGCCGCGGATATGCCGATTCATCGTCCTAGTCCATGTGTACGAGGAAACGTGCGATCGCATCGTGAATCAGCGCGACGATCTGTGCCTCCCGTCGCTCGAATTCCTCGAGCAGTCCTGAGACCGCGACGGCGAGGGGACGGCCCTTGCGGTCGATGCGGTTGGGTAGTGGCACCGCGATCGACCCGGCGCCGGACGTGACGAGGCCATGCGAGAAGAAATGGCCGTCCTGCCGCAAACGGGCCACGTTGGCCAAGACGGCTGCGACTTGAATCGGGGGTTGCTCGGGCGGGGCCTCCGCGTTCGTGCGCCGTACGAGTGGGCCGATCTCGGCATCCGGGATCCCGGCGAGAAGCGCGGTGCCGGTCGCCGACCACACCACAAGTCGGCGCGTGCCGGGTGGGACGTGAAAGCGCATCGCGGTTTGCGCCTGCAACACGTGGACGTACTGCGAGTAGATGGTGTTGCGTGCCGCTAGGATCACCGTGCCGCCCGTGCACTCGGACAGATGCTCGAGCATGCGCACGAGACTACCGTCGCGCACCGGCCCCTTGTCGAGCCACGCGCCCAGCAGCGCGACCCGCGGCGACGGCAGGAAGCTGCGGCTGTCGGCGTCGTAATCGAGATAGCCGAGTTGGGCCAGGCTCTTCAAAAGCATCGAGGTTGAGGATTGCGGAAAGCCTAGGCGTTCGGCAATCTCCGAGACCCGAGCTTCGCGCTGAAGCTCGTCGAACAGCTCCAGGATCTGAAGCACGCGGCCCGCGGACTTCACGAAAGCCAAGGAGGGACCGACTGCATCGGCCCTGACCAAGAGGTCCGTGCTCGAACCCGCTCCGGTCTTTACCCGAGGCGTGAAGCGGTCGGGGGCAATCATACCCGGCTCCAGGCCGGTAGTGCGAGGAGGCTGTGAACGGCCTCGAACGTGATATCCGCGCGCCGTGAAGCCCACCAATAGGCTGCCCGCCCGGCAATCATCTGAGTCGCCCGCAACTCGAACGAACATGGCGTTTGCGGCGCGATCTCATGGCATGTCCAATCATCGTGAATGGAGTACGGGCCGCTTGGGTCCAGCTGCCGTCATGAATGCATCACCGCATCCGCGCTCGACGACGTATAGTGCGAATCATCCGCCGCTCCATCACAGATGTGATATCGCTCAGCAGATCCACGATGACGGTTGAAGACCAATCCCGGCTCTGTCCTACTCGAGGGCGAGCGCCGGACAGTGATGCTGTCCGGACGTGCTGAGACCGCGCGCCAAGGGCGGCTCTGCTCGGGAGGAATGCCGATGTCGATCCGCCTCGCGGCCGTCGCCGCGCGTCTCGTCTCCGTGGCGCTGCTATTGTCCGCTTTGAGCGGACCGACCCTCGCCGAGACGAACACGGTCCGCATCGGCCTGCAATACGGCCTCGTCTACCTGCCGGTAATGATCGCTCAGAACGAAGGTTTGTTCGATAAGCGCGCCAAGGCGGCAGGCCTCGACGGGCTGTCGGTCACGCTGAGCCGCTTCAGTGGCTCGGCCGCGATGAACGACGCACTGCTTTCCGACAGCATCGAGCTGGGCACACTCGGCGCGACCGGCGCCTTGATCGCCTGGGACAAGACCCGCGGTCGTCAGCAGATCAAGAGTCTCTGCGCCCTCACTTCAGTCGTCTACACGCTGTTTACGGGCAAGCAGGGCGTTACCGCGCTGAAGGATTTTACCTTTGGCGACAAAATCGCGGTCCCAGCCTTCAACTCGCCGCAGGCTATCCTGCTGCGGGTGGCCGCAGCCCGGCAGCTCGGCGATCCGGCCAAGGCGGATACTCTGATGGTGAGCCTGCCCCACCCCGACGCCACCGCGGCCATGCGCGCCGGGCAAGGCATCGCCGGCTACTTCTCGACGCCACCCTTCACCCAGATCCTACGGGCGGATCCCAAGCTCCGGGCGATCATGACCTCCACCGGTCTGATCGGCGACAGTGACCCTACCGCCGCGACCCTGAACGCCAAGCAGGGCTTCGTCGACGCCAATCCCAAGGTGACGCAGGCCATCCTCGCCGGCATGGAGGACGCGGTTTCGCTCATCCGCAGCGACCCGAGGCGGGCGGCGGCGATCTACCTGGCTTCAGAGCAGGTGCAGATCGATCAGGCCCAGGTCGAGTCGACCCTCACCGACGGGTCCCTCGTCTACGGCGTGGCCCCGAAAGACATGGTCAACCTTGCCAAGGCGATGGCGGCGCAGGGGCTCCTGCGCAAAGTGCCGACCGACTGGCAAGAGCTCTTCTTTCCGGGCCTCAAGGAACGCGACGGAAGCTGAGCGAGCCATACGGGCGAGCCCCTGATCTGACAGACCACGGAGCAGAGATGCAGAGCTTCCGCTTCAGCGCCGAACCGCTCCCGGCCGAGGCCGAGGCGGCCCGTGCGGCCGTCCGGGTTTTTCTCGACGCTGAACTGGCGGCGGGGCACTTCGTGCCACATCGGACCTCGTGGACGACCTTCGACGCCGGCTTCAGCCGACGTGCCGGGGCGGCCGGGTTCATCGGCCTGACCATGCCGGAAGCGTATGGTGGCCATGAGCGGTCCGGCCTCGTCCGCTTCGTCGTCACCGAGGAGATGCTGGCGGCCGGCGCGCCCTGCGGGGCGCACTGGATCTCCGACCGCCAGTCTGGCCCACAGATCCTGCGGCACGGTTCCGAGGCGGCCAAGCGGGCGATCCTGCCGCGGATCTGCCGCGGCGAATGCGCCTTCGGCATCGGCATGAGCGAGCCGAACTCGGGCTCGGACCTCGCCGCCGTGCGCACCCGCGCGGCGCGCGACGGCGACGATTGGTTGATCAACGGCTCCAAGATCTGGACGACGAACGCCCATCAGGTCGATTACCTGCTCGCCCTGGTCCGGACCGGTGAGCCCGGACCAGACCGGCACGGCGGCTTGACCCAGTTCATCATCGACATGGCGGCTCCCGGGGTCACGGTGCGACCGATCCTCGACCTGTCAGGCCACCACGAGTTCAACGAGGTGTTCTTCACCGACTACCGCGTCCCGGACGCCATGATGGTCGGCGCGGAGGGCGAGGGCTGGGGGCTCGTCACGGAGGAACTCGCTTTCGAGCGCTCGGGGCCCGACCGCTTCCTGTCGGACTACCGGCTGCTCGTCGAACTCGTCGACCGGATCGGGCCGGAACCCGACCGGTTCCAGGCGGTCGAGACCGGCCGGATGGTGGCGCAGCTCACCGCGCTCCTCGGCATGTCGGCCTCGGTGGCCCGGCTCCTCGACAAGGGCGTCGTCCCTGGCGTTGAGGCGGCGCTCGTGAAGGATGTCGGCAACAGCTTCGAGCGCGCGGTGCCGGAGATCGCCCGGCGGCTCGTGCCGGTTGAGCCGAGCCTCACCGCGCAGGGCGAGCCGTTCCGTGAGGCGCTCGGCGGCGTGACCCTGCGGGCGCCCTCCTTCACCCTGCGCGGCGGCACCCGCGAGGTTCTGCGCGGGGTCATCGCGCGGGGACTGGGCTTGCGATGAACACGACCAACCACGCACAGGATGGGGCGGCCGACGAGGTCGCCGACATCGTCCTCGATCAATTCGAGCGGCTGCTGGCCCAGCATCTCTCGCCGCAAGTGCTGGCGGCCTGCGACGGTGCCGTGGACGACGCGGCCTGGCCCGCGGATCTCTGGAGGGCGCTTAACGACAGCGGTCTGCCGCTGGCCCTGGTGCCCGAAGCGGCCGACGGGATCGGCTTGGAGGCCAGGACGGCGGCCTTGCTGATCCGGCGCTGTGGGCAGGCGGCCTTGCCGCTGCCGCTACCCGAGACCATCGCGGGTGCGGCGCTCTGGGCGGCGGCAGGCGGCGGCGCGCCGGAGGGCGCCCTCACCTTGGTCCCAGCCGGCAGCCCCGTTCGAATCACGCGGCGGGCCGACGGTTTCGTCCTCGACGGGCGGGCGGCGCAGGTGCCCTGGGGCGGTTCGGTCGCGGCCCTGCTCGTGGATGCGATCGACGGCGCAGGCGTCCGCCACCTCGTGCGGATCACGGCGCCGGGCACGGTTCGTGATACGCGCCACAACCTCGCGGGTGAGCCGCGCGACGCCCTCGACCTCACAGGCTGTACCGCCGCCATCGACGAGGTACGGACAGCGCCGGACTGGGCCGCCGAGGTTGGTGTCGGCTCGGTGGAGGCAGCCGGCGCCTGGGTGCGCGCGCAGCAGTTGGTGGGCGCGATGGAGACCTGCCTCGCCTCCGCCCTCGATCACGCCCGCGAGCGGCAGCAATTCGGGCGGCCGCTCGCCAAGTTTCAGGCGATCCAGCACATGCTGGCCGAGGCCGCGGGCCACGTCGCGGCGGCGACTGCATCGGCTGATCTCGCTGCCGCGTGCTGGGGAGATGCGCGCTTCGTCCTCGCCACCGCGATCGCTAAAGCGCGCTGCGGCGAGGCGGCGGGCCACGTCGCCGCGATCTGTCATCAGATCCACGGGGCGATGGGTTTCACCCAGGAGCACCCGCTGCACCGCGCGACGCGGCGGCTGTGGTCTTGGCGAGACGAGTTCGGCTCCGACGCTCTGTGGCAGGAACGGATCGGGCGCGCGGTCTGCGCGGGCGGAGGCACCGCTCTCTGGCCAATGCTGGTCCGGCTGCGGGCCGGTGCCGGCTAACATGGGAGATCGCCGCGTGCTGGATCATTCCGCCGAGACGAAAAAGGCCGGTCCCCTGGCGGGCGTGCGGATCGTGGATCTCACCAGCGTCATCATGGGACCGTCGGCCACGCACATTCTGGCCGATCTCGGCGCCGACGTGATCAAGATCGAGACGCCGGAGGGCGATTCCTTCCGTCACTACCGGCCGGCCCGCAACGCTGGGATGGGCGGCAACTTCCTGCACCTCAACCGCAACAAGCGCAGCGTCCGCCTGGACCTGAAGCGGCCCGAGGCGCGGGCGGCCCTCGACCGGCTGATCGTGACGGCGGACGTCTTCGTGCACTCGATGCGCCCGGACGCGATCCTGCGCCTGGGCTACGGCTACGAGCGAGTCCGCGCGCTCAAGCCCGAGATCATCTTCTGCGGGGCCTACGGGTTCGGGGCTGACGGCCCCTATGCCCACAAGGCAGCCTACGACGACCTGATCCAGGCGGGCTCCGGCCTCGCCGCCCTCCAGACCGCCGCCACCGGTGAGCCCGGCTACCTGCCGACCGTGCTGTGCGACAAGATCGCCGGCCAGGCTATTGCCTGTGCGATCCTGGCGGCCCTCTACGAGCGTCGGGCCGGCGGCGTCGGGCAGGCGGTCGAGGTGCCGATGTTCGAGACGATGGTCGAGTTCAACTTCGTCGAGCACATGGTCGGCTACGCCTTCGAGCCGCCACTTGGGCCGCCGGGCTTCAACCGGGTGCTCAGCCCGAAGCGCAAGCCCTACCGCACCCAGGACGGCTATGCCTGCATCCTGCCCTACTCCGACCGGAACTGGCGCGACTTCTTCATCCACACCGGCCGGCTCGAATTCGTGGACGACCCGCGCTTCACCCCGCTCGCCGTGCGGGTGGAGAACATCGAAGTCCTGTACGCGCTGGTGGAGGAAGAGGCTCCGCGCAGGACCACCGCCGCTTGGGTGACGTTCTGCGATTCGGTGAGCATCCCGTGCATGCCCGTCCTCGGGTTGGAGGAACTGCCGGACGACGCGCACCTGAAAGCGGTGGGCTTCTTCGGGGCCGCCGAGCATCCGAGCGAGGGGCGCTACCGCACCATGCGCCGACCGGTTTCGTTCAGTGGCAGCGACTTCGCGATTCGCCGGCACGCCCCCCGGCTCGGCGAGCACACCGCCGAGGTTCTGGCCGAGGCGGGCCTCGACCCGGCCGAGATCGCTGCCCTCACCGGGGCGGCCGCCCCGCCGGACCCGTCCACGCAATCCGAGGAGACCGCCCGATGACGCTTGAGGCCGAGACACGCGGTGCGGGCGGAGACCTGCTGTTCTCCGTCGCGGAGGGTGTGGCGACCATCACGCTGAACCGGCCCGAGCGGAAGAACGCCTTCACCTTCCCGATGATCGAGGCCTGGACGGCGGCTCTGCAGCGCTGCCGCACGGACGATGCCGTCCGCGTCGTCGTCGTGACCGGCGCGGGCCCGGCTTTCTGCAGCGGTGGCGACATCGTCGAGATGGGCGAGCGCCTCGACCAGCCGCCTCAGCGGCGCAAGGACGAACTCTACGGCCGAATCCAGCGCATCCCGCTGGCGCTCGAGGACCTCGACAAGCCGGTCATCGCCGCTCTGAACGGCGTGGCCACCGGGGCGGGCCTCGACCTCGCGCTGATGTGCGACCTGCGCTACGCCGCGAAAAGCGCCCGCTTCGCCGAGACCTACGTCCGTGTCGGTCTGGTGCCCGGGGCCGGTGGCGCTCACTTCCTGCCCCGCCTCGTCGGCACCGCGAAGGCGCTGGAGCTGTTCTTCACCGGCGATTTCGTCGATGCGGAGGAAGCGCTCCGGATCGGCCTCGTCAACGGCGTTCACGACGATGTGGCCCTGATGCCGGCGGTCGGGGCGCTGGCGCGTCGGATCGCCAAGGCGCCACCGCTCACGCTGAGCCTGATCAAGCGCGCAGTCTATCAGGGGATGCGCAACGACCTGCGCACCAACCTCGACCTGATCTCCTCGCACTATGCGGTGATCACCGCGACGCCCGAGCATCGGGATGCGGTGCAGGCGTTCATCGGCGGGCGCAGCAAGCCTTGAAATGAAGGGCGCCCACTTGAGTGCTGGGGGGCTTCCGGTTGGGTTAACCCGCCCCCGTACGTGATGTGGGGAAGAGGACGTCCCAGGAACGAAAGCAGCAGAAGCAAAACAGCATCGGCATTGTGTCAGCCAGTTCCATTTTTTGATTAGACTGATCGCGAAAGATAATATCAAATACCATTCGAACGATTAAAGGACTCGCCAAATGAATGTTGCAGCCAAGCGGTCGGTGTACGAACCTGACCAAGCCGGTCTGGCTTTCCCCCGCTACCCCGTGTTCGATGATGCCGCGCAGGAGCGAAGGCACCGCAAGGTTCGGTTGGCGGCCGCCTGTAGGCTTTTTGCTGATCTGGGCTACGAATATGGATTCGCCGGCCACATCACCGTCCGCGACCCGGAGGATCCGAACCTCTACTGGACGAATCCGTTCGCCATGGAATTCGGGGCGGTCAAGGCGTCGGACCTCCTCCTCGTCGACCACGACGGCCGAGTCATCGAGGGCGCGCGTGCGGTGAACCGCGCCGGCTTCGTCCTGCACGCCGCCATCCACGAGGCGCACCCCGGCATCCTGGCATCGTGCCACTGCCACACGATCAACGGCATGGCTTGGGCCGCCCTGGGCCGGCGACTGGATCCGATCACTCAGACGGCCTGCGGCTTCTACGGTGATGGGCAGGCCCTGATCACCGAGGAAGCTGGCGCCGTGGTGGTGGAGCGCGGGGCCGGCCACAGCGTCGCCGCCGCGTTCGGACGCGACACCAAGGTCGCCATTCACCAGAACCACGGCCTGTTCAGCGCCGGCCAGGAGAGCATCGAGGAGGCCGTTTGGTGGTTCGTGGCCGCCGAGCGGGCCTGCGAGATTCAACTTAAGGCCGAGGCGACGGGCCACCCCCTGAAGCTCGTTCCCGAAGCCAACGCGGCGCACTCCGCCAAACACCTCGCCACTCCGTTCATGGCGTGGCTTCATGCCCAGCCGATGTTCGACCGCACTTTGCGCCAGCATCCGGACTTGATCGACTGATCGATTGCTGCACACCGCGGCGCGCGCATCTATGCCGAGCAACAATACGGCGCGGATCAAGAGCTCGCGGTGCCGGGAATGATTACGGCATCCTATGTCTTCAATTGTAATATAAAATAATCATACCGACTGCATCGGGAGGTGCGAATGGGCA
>NZ_VRVG01000310.1:0-1373 GCF_008040085.1 Methylobacterium sp. WL7
GCATGGCGCTCTCCTGAAACATCCCTCGCCCAACGTCGCGGGACGCGGTCACGGTTCCGGAGAGGCGCGTCCTCAGGCGCGTCGGGTGATCACGGATACGTAGAAGCCGTCCGTGCCGGTCCGCAGCGGGGTCATCTGCAGGCCGTGCTCCGTCTGGCGAACAGAGGACGCGAGGCTCGGCGGCCCCGCCGCCAGCACGGTCTCGGCCGGCACGGCATCGAAGCGGCCACGCCAGCGCGACAGCAGACCGGCCACGGCCGCGTCGTTCTCCGCCGGCAGGAGCGAGCAGGTGACGTAGACGATCCGCCCGCCGGGCCGGACCAGCTTGGCCGCCCGGTCCAAGACCTGCGACTGCTCGGCGATGCGCAGGGCCAGGCTTCCGGGCCGCAGCCGCCACTTGGCGTCCGGGTTGCGCCGCCAGGTCCCTGAGCCGGTGCAAGGCGCATCGACCAGCACCCGGTCGATCTGGCCGTCGAGATCCTCCAGCACGTCGGCGCGGGCCTTGCCGCCGCGCGGTGTCCGTACTTCGGCCGCGGCCCCGGAGCGGCGCAGGCGCTCGTGGATCGGCGCGAGCCGGCGCGGATCGCCGTCCGTGGCGATCAGGCGGGCGCCGTTGCGGGTCTGGGAGGCCAGCGCCAGGGTCTTGCCGCCGCCGCCGGCGCAAAGGTCTACGATGGTCTCGCCCGCTTGCGGATCCGCCAGAAGGGCGGCGAGCTGCGAGCCCTCGTCCTGTATCTCGTACCAGCCGTCCAGAAACTCGGCCTCGACGTGGAGCGCCGGGCCTCGGCCGTCGGCGCCGATCGGGATCCGGACGCCGAGCGGCGCGTGCGGGGTCGGCGCGGCATCGAAGCCGCTCAGCGCGGGCATCAAGTCGTCACGGCTGCCGCGTAGGGCGTTGACCCGGATGTCGAGGGGTGCGCGCCGGGCGAGCGCCTTCAATTCAGGGATCAGGTCGTCGCCGAGCGCGGCCTCCAGCTCGGGCAGCACGAAGGGCGGGGCGTCGCCGGCCACTTCGGGCGGGGCCTCGTCCAGCGTGCCGGTTTCGAGGCGCGCGCGCTCGTCGTCGCTCAGCGGCTCGGGGGCGAAGCGCTCGCCCGAGAACAACGTAGCCACGGACGCGGCGGCGAGCCCCTGCTGCAGCCGCAGGGAGCCGATCAGCACGGCGCGCGGCGCCTCGGAGCCCATGATCCAGGCGGCGGATGCCCGCCGGCGCAGGGCGTCGTAGACCAGGCTGGCGATCCCGGCCCGGTCGCCGGAGCCGGCGAAACGGTGGGCGAGGCCCCAATCCTTGAGCGCGTCGGCGGCGGGGCGGCGGCGCTCCGCGATATCGGTCAGGACTTCGATGGCGGCGGAGCAGCGGGCGGCGGGGGTCA
>NZ_VRVG01000311.1:0-1319 GCF_008040085.1 Methylobacterium sp. WL7
CTGAACCGCACCGGGTTTCCCGGAGGCCATTTGGTTTGGGTCAGGCCGCCAAGGCTTGGACCTCGGCCTGGGCATAGTAGCGCGCTTCGGCCTCGGCGGGCGGGATATTCCCGATCGGTTCGAGCAGGCGGCGGGTGTTGAACCAGTCGACCCATTCGAGGGTGGCGAACTCGACGGCCTCGAAAGACCGCCATGGGCCGCGTCGATGGATCACCTCGGCTTTGAACAGGCCGTTGATCGTCTCCGCGAGGGCATTATCGTAGGAGTCGCCAACGCTGCCGACGGACGGCTCGACACCAGCCTGGGCGAGCCGCTCGGTGTAGCGCAGCGCAAGGTATTGCGAGCCCCTGTCGCTATGGTGCACGAGCCCGCCGCCCTGGACGGGACGACGCTCGTGCAGGGCTTGCTCCAAGGCATCCAGCACGAAGGCAGCGTGAGCCGTCCGAGAGACCCGCCAGCCGACGATGCGGCGGGCGAAGACGTCGATCACGAAAGCCACGTAGACGAACCCGGACCAGGTCGCGACGTAGGTGAAGTCGCTGACCCACAGGGCGTTGGGGCGCGGTGCCTTGAACTGTCGATTGACCCGGTCGAGCGGGCACAAAGCTGCCGGATCGGGGATCGTCGTCCGGACTGTCTTACCCCGCACGACACCCTTCAGTCCCATCGCCCGCATCAGCCTCGCCACGGTGCACCGGGCCACCACGATCCCTTCCCGGCCGAGCTGCCGCCAGACCTTGCGCACGCCGTAGACGTGGAAGTTCGCCTCGAACACGCGCTGGATCTCGACCATCAGCGCCGCGTCGCTCCTGGCTCGTGCCGGTAGCTTACCGGGATCGGCTCGCCGCGCGGCATGGGCATGGTACGTCGACGGGGCGATCGGCAGGACCTTGCAGATCGGCTCGACCCCGTAGGCATCGCGGTGCTCGTCGATGAACGCCTTCATCGTTTGAAAGGGCGGTCGAGCTCCGCCATCGCAAAATATGCGCTGGCCTTCCGGAGGATCTCGTTGGCCTGACGCAACTCGCGGTTCTCCCGCTCCAGCGCCTTGATCCGCTCGCGCTCCTCCGTGCTCGGGCCGCCCCGTTGTCCCGTGTCCAGCTCGGACTGACGGATCCAGTTCCGGAGCGTCTCGCCCGAACAGCCGATCTTGGCCGCAATCGAGCTGATCGCCGCCCATTGCGAGGCATGCTCGCCTTGATGGTCCAGCACCATCCGCACCGCGCGGGCACGGACCTCAGGAGAATACGGTGGGGTTCGCTTCGTCATGGCTCCATCCTCTCAGGAGTTGGAGCTTCCGGGAAACCCGGGGCGGTTCA
>NZ_VRVG01000312.1:0-1264 GCF_008040085.1 Methylobacterium sp. WL7
GCCGCCCTCCTGCCGGTGACCGGCCGGATCCTGATGAGCGCCCTGTTCCTGGTGAGCGGAATCGGCAAGCTCGCCGCCCCGGAGGCGACGCTCGCCACCATCCGGGCCGCCGGCCTGCCGCTGCCGGAGGTCTCGTTCGCGGCCGCCGCCCTGGTGGAGGTCCTGGGCGGCCTGCTGCTGATCCTCGGCTACCGGACCCGGCTCGTCGCCCTCGGGCTCGCCGGGTTCGCGGTGGCCACCGCGCTCACCTTCCACACGGCGCTGGCCGACCCGAACCAGATGTTCCATTTCCTGAAGAACCTCGCCGTGGCGGGCGGCTTGCTTCAGGTCGCGGCCTTCGGGGCCGGCCCGTTCAGCCTCGACGCCCGGCAGGGCCGGACCTGACCGGGCGCCGTCACCAGCACAGGGACCAGGAATGACCACGACCGACGCGCCGCTCGCCCTCGGGATCATCGGCGCCGGCATCATGGGCGAGCGCCTGATCGCCGCCCTCCACGGGGCGCCGGATGCGCCGGTGCGGGTCGCCGCCCTGTGGGATCCGTCGCCGGAGGCCCTGGCCCGGGTCGGCGCCGCCTTCCCGGCGGTGCCGCAGGTCGCCGACGCCGCCGCGGTCGTGGCGGCCAGCGCCTGCGTGTACGTCGCCTCGCCGCCGGCCTCGCATCTCGGCTACGCCCGGGCCGCGCTCGCCGCCGGCCGGACCGTGTTCTGCGAGAAGCCCCTGGCCATCGACCTCGCCGAGGCCCGCGCCTTCGTGGCGTCCGCCGGGGCGGCCGGGGCGGTGAACTTCCCGTTCGCCTCCTCGCCCGGCGTGGCGGCGCTGCATCGCTGGATCGCCGACGGCGCGGTCGGGACGCCCCGGCGGCTCACCATCGCGGTGGACTTCGCCCGCTGGCCGCGCCCCTGGCAGGCCGACGCGGCGCGCTGGCTCGACGCCCGGGCCGAGGGCGGCTTCACCCGCGAGGTGGTCTCGCACTTCCTGTTCCTCAGCCACCGCCTGTGCGGGCCGCTCCACGGGCTTTCCGGCACGGTCGCGTTCCCGGAGCCCGGCCGCTCGGAGCGGGCGATCGACGTGACGCTGACGGCGGGCGACGTCCCGGTCACGCTCGCCGGACGGGTCGGTGGGGTCGCGGAGGACGACCGCAACACCTGGACGCTCGAGGGCGATGCCGGCGCGATTCGCCTGCGCGACTGGGCCATCGCCGAGCGCCGCGCCGCGGACGGGACCTTCGTCCCGGCCCCCGACGCGCTGCCCAACGCCCAAGCC
>NZ_VRVG01000313.1:0-1218 GCF_008040085.1 Methylobacterium sp. WL7
TTTCAGTGTTGAAAAAATCACGGAACCTTTTTGATCTGTAGCGTAAAATTCTCGATCCCCAAGGAGAGATAAGTTTTAATGCCATATCATCTAAAATAGCAGGTTTCGATCTGTCACCTATTCGTTGATGGTTCAAAATCCAGTGAGGGAATCATTATGAATTCACCTTATGTATCAGAGAATCCCTGCCATCCTGGCGGGTTCGTTCGTCGCAATGTCCTTGAGCCGCGCAACCTGGCCGTCATGGCTGCGGCCAGCCTGCTCAACGTGACGCGCCAAACGCTGTCCGACTTCCTGAACGAGAAGGCCCCACTCACGGCCGAACTGGCTCTACGGATCGAGAAGGTGTTCGGGTCCCGCATGGAAATGCTGATGGAGATGCAGACCCGCTTCGATATCTCGCGCGCGCGGAAACTCGAACGGAGGGTCGAGAGGGAACTCGCGGGCCGGACGGGCGTCCAACCCCCGACCGAAAGGACTCAGGTGATCGTCAAGCGCGTCCACGCGTTCGGGTGAGCTCAGTTCGCGGCGACCGGATCTCCGGGATACCGCAACGGTACCGGATCCCCCTGCGCGACGCGGGGTGAACGCGCATCAGTCCGGCCTCCACGCCTTCGTCGCCTCTAGGCCGGGACACGCTGCTTGGCCGCATGATGGACGACTCCGAAAAACACCTCAGCGCGTTTCCACACGGGACCGGGTGACGATCGCAGGGGGACCAGCCCCCACGCCTCGATATCGATCGTCGTCACGGGCCAAGGCGACCGGAATTTTCCATATCGGACGATATCGCACGCGCGATCCTGATCGTGTTGCATCGGATTCATTTGATCAGGCCGTATCGCGGCAATATTTTACCTGCGAATAGCGGAGAGTTTACAAGTAACGGCAATTAAATTCTTGGCGTATTTGATCCGAATCTACAAATAACGCTAAGATTGACATGCGGAAATCCGATTGGTATCGGCGCTTTGCTTAAATCTGCAAGGCAATAAAATTTGTATCCGGCAAAATATATTAAAAAGATGGGCGGCTAAGTTAATCGGCAAGTCCGATGCTGCTGGCGGAGCGCTGCTTGCGCCCATGTGGCCTAGCACTACTTTGGTAGATTGAGGGAACGCTGGAGGTTTTTGCGGATTCGCCTGCCACGGCCATGAGCGTGGGTGCTCGCGATGTCAGGTGCTGGTGGATGGCGTGAGGATCTGGACCGGTGGCTGC
>NZ_VRVG01000314.1:0-1190 GCF_008040085.1 Methylobacterium sp. WL7
ATCAATCGCGAGACCGGCTTGGCCCGGGCCACGGTGCGCAAGTACGCCTTCGCCGCGAGCTTCCCCCGGAACGGCATGCGCGAGCCGCAGCCGAGCATGCTCGATCCTTATCTCGGGCACCTGCATGCCGCCTGGATGAGGGGTGCGAGAACGCGACGCAGCTCTGGCGCGAACTTCAGGGTATCGGATTTGCCGGCACCGCGAAGCAGGTGCGTCGCTGGTTATCCGAGCGGCGCGCAGGCCCGGCTGGAATGACCATCCGGTCGCCGCCAGCAACAGCTGACATCCGTGTTGCGATCTCCACCGCATCACCCCTCGCCTCATCCAAGCAACTGTCCTGGTATCTCTTGCGTGAGCCCGAAGACCTCGACCCCGAGGCAGCCGCGGTCGTCGCGCGCGTCCTGCAGGATCCCGAAGCGGCCAAGGTCGTCGATCTCGGCCGCCGCTTCTGCCGGATCGTCCGGAGCCGCTCTCATCCGCCGCCATCGGGAAGATCGGATGTCGAGGCGTTCGATGAATGGCTGGGCGACGCCCAAAACTGCGGCGTCCGCATCGTCGAGAACTTCGCTGCCAGCATCGGTCAGGACGGAGACGCCGTGCGGTCCGCGCTGACACTCCCTTGGAGCAGTGGGCAGGCTGAAGGGCAGATCACACGTCTCAAGCTCTTGAAGCGCGCCATGTACGGCCGCGCCAACCTCGATCTCCTCCGCCGACGGTTCCTCGTCGCAGCCTGATCCACCAAACTTGGCGAAGAGTCACTTTCGAGGGGACAGGCTACCCTGGTGGTCGGTCTCTACGCGGATCCACCAACTTATGCCGTGATAGCGCCACCGCCATCAGGACTTTATCCACTATCTCACCGCAGGCGAGGATGCGTTTACGGCCGGTAAAGTCGTCTACACCAACCCAAACAACTTTACCGTCGACAAGCAACCCAAGGTCCGTTCCTGACTCGATTGCCACCCGGGCTGGACCTTCCACTTCACCCTGACCGAAAACTAATAGTTCAACGTCATCCAGCGCTTCTTCGCCAAACTCGCAATACGACGGGTGCAACTGTGTGTATTTAGCTGTCTCATCAAGGTTCAGACCACCATTAAACGCCTTATCGCCGAGAGCAACAGCATTCCAACAATTTTTCGTCTTGAGCTCAGAACTGGATCTGATCATCCAAGCTTTCGGACCAACGA
>NZ_VRVG01000315.1:0-1178 GCF_008040085.1 Methylobacterium sp. WL7
GAGGGGGGGAAGGGGACGCGCGTGGGTCTTCCCGGCTCCCTTACCGCCGCTCGTCCTCGATGATGCCGCGGATGACGGTGAGCGCGCGCGCGCGGCCCTCGCTGGTCCGGATCGCCGACCAGAGCCGCAGGCATTCCTGCGCCCCGGCCTGGCCGTCGGTCGTGCCTTCGTCGTCGAAGAACCGCTCGACCGGGATGCCCAGGATTCCGGCGAGCGTCAGCAAGGTCTTGGTCCCCGGCTTGTCCGAGCCGCTCATGACGGACGATCCTCTGCCACCAAGTCGGCCGCGATCGCGGCGCAATCGGGCTCGACCCTGGGTCCTCGATTCCATGCGCGCTGAGGCCGAACCGATATTCCTGTCTGCGGCGCGCATGAGCCGGTATAAATCCATCACCGGGATAGTATAAAATAATGTATAAAGATCAAGGCTGCTATCTTTATTTAATTCTCAGGGTTACCTTTCATACGAACCGAGCCGGCCCGGAACGCTGCAATGATTTTTTCGACCGATGCGTCTGGTCGGTTCGTCTATCTCAGTGGTGAGTGGTCCGAGATCACGGGGCAGGACCGGTCGGCCGCGCTGGGTCTCGGCTGGCTCGACCGCGTCCCCGAGACCGACCGGGCGACCATCCAAGACGTATTCAGCCGGGCCGCGGCCGCCGTCAGCGAATTCAGCCTGCGCTTCCGGCTGCACTGCGCCGACGGAAGCGTGCGGTGGCTCGGCGCCGGGGGCCTGCCCTCGTTCGGCCCCCCGGATTCGACCTTCCTGGGCTATCTCGGCTCGATGATCGAGATGACCCCGAGCGCCACGGACGGGATGCAAGCCTACGGCCATGTCGGCCGCTACCTGCCGCCGCCGACGCATCATGCGACCGCGCCGCAGGATCACCTGGACCGGATCGCCGACCACCTGATCATCGCCCACTCGCTGATCGAGGGCGACGGCGCCAAGAGCGCCCTGCCGGGCCTGCGCGCCGCCCTGTTCGAGGTCGGGCGCGCCATCGCCCGCCGGAGCACGGAAACGCCGAACGCCTACAACTGACGGGTCCCCATCGTTCACGGTCCACGACAGGGCACAACCGCCGGGTGCCGGACCGGTCGTTGCGGGCGAAGCCGGTGACGAAACGCGACACGCCGCATCCGTCTCGGCAGCAAAACCCGTCGCATCGCAGCTGACA
>NZ_VRVG01000316.1:0-1177 GCF_008040085.1 Methylobacterium sp. WL7
GCAGGGCTATCGCATTTGGCTGATGAGGCTGAGCAAGTATGTGTCGTTCCATGCGGCGCGCTTGATTTTGGCGCGGATGGATCCCTTCGCGGTGTCGGCGCGCAGGAGGTTGAGAGCGAGGCGGCGCAGGAGGGCGAGGTTTTCGGCGGTGCGATCGTTGCGGGTGTGGATGCGATCTTCGGCAAGCGCCACGTCGAGCAGCCAATGCTGGTTGTTCTCGATGCTCCAATGGACGCGCACGAGGCGGAGCGCTTCGGCGGGTTCGACGGTGCGCGACAGGGCGATGTAGCGGGTCTGCCGCTCGGTGGTGTCGCCGATCCGGCGCAGGCTGTCGATCCGGGCCATGGCGGTGAGGCCGGGGAAGCGGTAGGTCTCGGCCCAATCGGGCACGGGCCGAACCCAGGCCGTGCGTGTCTCGTGGCGGCCATGAGCGGCGTCCGTCGTGATGGCGGCCTCGGCCGGGTCGGGGGTCGCGAACAGGTCCTGGGCGGCCCGATGCAGCGGTCCGCGATTGCCCTTGATGACCAGGGCATAAGCGCCGCCGCGCGCGCGGATCGCCTGGGCCGTGGCTCGGTTGCCGTGCAGGGCATCGGCCGTGACGGTGGCGGCCGTGAGGTCCAGAAGCGCGATGATGGCCCGGGCTGCCGTGACCTCGCTGCGGCCGGGCGCCCGCTGCACCCCGAGGACGAGACGCTGCTCGGCCGACCAGGCCGTGACCAGATGCAGGGGCTGCGTGCGCCGGGCTCGATCCACGGCCCCGCGCAGCGACTTGCCGTCGAGGGCGATGGTCTGGCCGCCGAGGCCGGCCTGCCCCGACAAGGCTTCGGCAAAGCGTTCCATGAAACGGCGGAAGGCCGCCTCGAACGGCTCCGGATCGAGCAGCCGGAACAGCCGGCTGAACGTGTCGTGGCTCGGGATGCCGTGCTTGAGCGCCAGCACCGAGCCGAGAAGATCGGCTTTGGCGGCGCCGAACTCGGCCATGTCGACGCAGGTCTCCGCGCCACACAGCACGGCCGCAAAGGCGATGAACAGGATCTCCGACAGGTCGTGCCGCGCATTGCCGGACCGAGGATCCGGAACCGCCGCGAAAAACACACCCAGACCGCCCATGCAGGATCTCCCGTGCTCCAGGAGACCTTAAAGAATCCAGTTCGCGCTTCGCCGAAAGACCCCGCTG
>NZ_VRVG01000317.1:0-1156 GCF_008040085.1 Methylobacterium sp. WL7
GCCTCGGTCTGGTGAGGCATCCGATGTCAGGCAAGGCACTGGTGGAGCATTTTTCGGCGTTGGAAGACCCGCGCCAGAGTTGGAAGGTGGTCTACCCGCTGCCGGAGATCATGTTGCTGGTCCTGTGCGCGACCCTGGCCTCGGCCGAGGACTTCGTCGAGATCCGACGCTGGGGCCGGGAGAAGCTGGAATTCCTGCGCACGATGCTGCCGTTCCGACATGGCATCCCGTCGCACGACACCCTCAACGACGTTCTGAACGCCCTCGATCCAGGCCTGTTCTCGGCGTGCTTTGCCGCCTGGGTCGAGGCCCTGCGCGAGACCGAGCCCGACATCGTCGCGATCGATGGCAAGAGTTCGCGTCGCGCCCGCGCCAAGGGCGGCCATCCGCTCCATGTCGTCTCGGCCTGGGCCACGCGCCAGCGCCTGGTGCTGGGCCAGGAGGCCGTGGGTGAGAAGGCCAACGAGATCGTGGCGATCCCGCTGCTGCTGGAGCGGCTGCAGTTGACCGGCGCCCTGGTGACGATCGACGCCATGGGCACGCAGACCGCCATCGCCCAGACCATCCTCGACAAGGGCGCCGACTATCTCCTCGCGCTCAAACACAACTGGCCCGTGCTCGCCGAGGACGTGCGCCTGTTCTTCGCAGACCCCGGGCAGGCCCGCCTCGACAGCCACGAGACCATCGATCTCGGCCACGGCCGCAGCGAGATCCGCCGCCATGTCGTCTGCCACGACGTCGCTTGGCTCACCGCGGATCGCCGCTATCCCGGCGCGCCGCGCTTCCCCGGCCTCGAGGCCATCGCCATGGTCGAGGCAACGGTCGGACGCGGCGACACGACTTCGGTCGAGCGGCGCTACTTCCTGTCCTCGCTCCCCCTCGACGCCAAGCTGTTCGCCCGTGCCGTGCGCGCTCACTGGGGCATCGAGAACCGGCTCCACTGGGTGCTCGATGTCGTCTTCCATGACGATCTCATGCGCCTGCGCACCGCCAACGGGCCTCACAACATGGCCACCATCAAGCACATGGCCATGAACCTCATCCGCACCGCATCCGACACGGACAGCCTCAAGACCCGCAGAAAAGCCGCCGCTTGGAACCACGACTACCTCAGAGCCATCGTCACTCAGACCGCCTGATCCCCTTCAAGCGATCG
>NZ_VRVG01000318.1:0-1136 GCF_008040085.1 Methylobacterium sp. WL7
GGCCCACCCTCCCCCGCAGAGGGGGGAGGGAGAGCGCGCGTAACGTCCGGTCGGCCATCACGCCGCCGCCCTCCCCGGTTCTGCGACGAGACGGCGGAACGCGTCGGCCAGGTTTTCGCCGGGCGCGCCGATAGTCCCGGCCCGGCCCCGGGCGACGATCCGGCCCCGGTGCAGGACCACGGCCTCGTCCTCCGGAGAGATCTCCTCGAAGATGTGCGTCGCCCACAGGACCGACAGGCCTTCCTCGCGCACCAGGGCGCGGACGATGGCCACGATGTCGGCCCGGGATTCGAGATCGAGGCCCACGGTCGGCTCGTCGAGCAGGAGCAGGTCCGGCCGATGGATCAGCGAGCGGGCGATCTCGATCCGGCGCGACTGGCCGCCCGACAGCGTGCGGACCTTGTCGTGCCTGCGGTCCGCCAAGCCGACCCGGTCGAGCAACGCGCCGACGCGCAGCTTCCCGACCGTGCGGGTGATGCCGTGCAGGCTGGCGTGATAGAGCAGGTTCTGCTCGACGGTGAGGTCGGTATCCAGCGTGCGTGCCTGGAACACCACGCCGAGCCGGGCCAGCGCCCGGGAGGGCTCCCGGTCGAGTCCGTGGCCGAAGATCGAGACCCGGCCGCTCTGGTTGTTGTACAGGCGGGTGATCACCGAGAACAACGTGGTCTTGCCGGCGCCGTTCGGCCCCAGCAACGCCGCGAAACGCCTGCGCTCCACCGTGATCGACACGTCGTCCAGCGCCGCGCGGGCCCCGAACCGGTGGCCGACATGCTCGACCAAGAGTGCCGCCTCGCTCATCGCCCGAGCGCCCTGCGGGCATCCGCGACTGCGTCGAGGCACTCGTCGAACTCACCCTCCTTCTGCTCGCGCTCGGCGACCCGCAGGGCTTTCTTGAGTTTTGGAAGAGCGGTTTCGGACGAATTCGCCGCCAACGCGTCGCGGATCATCGCGATGCCCTCCGCGCAGGACGCCGCGTCGTCGGCCGCCAGGGCGGGGGTGGTCAAAAAGATGCTGACGAGTAAGAGCGCGAACCCCCTCCCCCCCCTGCGGGGGAGGGTGGCCCCCGAAGGGAGTCGGGAGAGGGGAGCGACGGTGCAGGATGAGGTGGTGACCTTCATACCGACACAGCCTTGTCC
>NZ_VRVG01000319.1:0-1120 GCF_008040085.1 Methylobacterium sp. WL7
GAAGGCTTCGTCCCGCCCCATCCAGCCCAGCAGGGCGGCCGGCACGGTCGGGTAGCGCGGCAGCTTCTTGGCGAGCACGTCCGGGAGGTCCGTCAGCGGCACGCTGTTCGAAGACAGGGTGTAGAATCCCCCGACCCGCCCGGTCGCCACCTCGCGAGCGACGAAGCAGGCCGCGTAGCGGCGCTTCACGTCCTGGGCGACGGTCTGGCGGAAATAGGCATCGACACGGTCGTTGCCGCTGGCAAAGCCGCTTCGGTCGTGGGCCTTGGACAACGGCTCGATGACGAACGGCGCCGTCACCGAAGCTGGATCAGGGCCGCATGGCGCTCGGCGGCGCGCTTCAGACGATCGGTCGGCTTAGGCGGATCGATCAGGGCTTCCGCGAACCGCACCTGGTCGGCGCGGGCCAGCCGCAGGATCTCGGCCTCCTCGACAACGCGCCTTGCATCCTCGCCGGCCGTCGCGATGAGGTAGCCGGTCAGGGTCATGCCGCGCAGCTGTGCCGCGCGCTGCAGTGTGTCGTAGACTGGCACTGGTACCCTGGCCTCCAGCCGCGCCGTTCCGTCGTCCGTCTTGACCTTCATGGAACACCTTCCCGGTCCATCTCGATACGGCAAATTGCCGTACAAAGCAAAAACAGGCGCGTTAGACCATCGGCGTGGGGTGGGATGTGGCGATCTCGGTTCAAGCCCTCGAAGGCATCGAGCGATCGACTCGGTCGCGCCCCGTTGTGTGAGCGATATACGCTCCCGGGATCCCAACGCGAACCATCCTCGCGATACGCCAAACGAAACAGGGCGCGGATGGCATCCGCGCCCTGTTTGCGTCTTCCGGATCTCGGCCCCGCCGGCCCGGAGGCCGGCGGGTCGGCCGAGCTACTTGGCGTAGGCGTAGGCGGTGGCCGCGGAACTGAGCGGGCCCGTGACGCCGCTGAAGGCGGTCAGCACCTTCTGGACCTCGGTGAACGGGGCGTTCGAGACGTAGATCAGGTCGCGGTTGCGCATGCGGAACGCCTGGGTGGTGAACAGGCTGTTGGGGTCGCGCATGTTGATCCGGTAGACCACCGGCACCAGCGGCGTGCCGGTGAGCTTGGTGGCCGGGTTGAGCCGGCGCACCACGC
>NZ_VRVG01000031.1:0-47624 GCF_008040085.1 Methylobacterium sp. WL7
GATTGGGGGGATTGGGTGGGATTGGCTGGCTGGTGAGCCCTACGCGCTCGACATAGCTTCGCCTTGAGAGAAACGTATTCGTGCAACCCTGCATGAACACCGGACGTCGCCAGCCCCGACATCGACATTCCAGAAAATCTTTGCCGTGACAGGGCCTAGATTGCAGTGTAGCGCGCCTCCGCCCGGCAATCCGTGCGGGTGAATCCCCACCGGTCGCCTTGCCCTCCTCCCGCACCCTCGGCCTCTGGGCCGCCCTCGCCGTCGCGTCGGCGGCCGTCTCGATCGGTCTGCTGTATGCGGGGTTCCCCGCCGCGCTCCTGCTCGGGCCGATGATCGCGGCGATCGCCTTCGGGGTCGGTGGCTCCCGCCTGCATGTGCCGCGCTTCGCCTTCAACGCCGCACAGGCGATGATCGGCTGCCTCGTGGCCCATGCGGTCACCGGGCAGATCGCCCAGACCCTGTTCGAGGACGGGCCGCTGATCGTCGCCGTGGTGCTGGTCACCGTGGCGGCGAGCGGATTCGTGGGCTGGATCCTGACGCGGCTGCGGGTCCTGCCCGGGACCACGGCGGCCTGGGGTTCCTCCCCCGGCGGCGCCTCCGCCATGGTGGCGATGGCCGAGGATTTCGGCGCCGATCCGCGGCTGGTGGCCTTCATGCAGTATGTGCGGGTCGCCGCCGTGGTGTTCTCGGCCTCGCTGGCCGCCCGGTTCCTGATGGAGGCGCCGGTCCCGGGCGCCGCCGCCGGGGCGGCCGAGGTGACCGGATTGCTCTCGCTGCTGGCGACTCTGGCGGTCGCATTGGTCGGGGCCGGCGCGGCCCTGGCCCTGCGGGTCCCGGCCGGAGCGCAGATCGGCCCGATGGTGCTCGGCAGTCTCCTACATGCCAGCGGCCTGGTGCGGATGTCCCTGCCGGCACCGATCCTCGAACTCGCCTATGCCTGCATCGGCATCTATGTCGGCCTGCGCTTCACCCGCGAGACCCTGCGGCTGACCTTTTCCGCCCTGCCCGGCATCCTGGCGGCGACATTCTCGGTGATCGCCCTGTGCGCCGCCTGGGGCTGGGGCCTGACCTTCCTTCTGCCGATCGACCTACTCACCGCGGTGCTGGCCACCAGCCCGGGCGGGCTCGATTCCGTGGCGATCATCGCGGTCGGCTCGAAGGCGGACGTGTCTTTCGTGCTGGCGGTGCAGACCCTGCGCCTGTTCGTGGTGCTGCTGACCGGGCCGCTGCTGGCCAAGTGGATCAGCCGGTCGGTCCCGGAGGGCGCCGCCCGATGAACGCCCTCGTCCTCGCCTTCCTCAATTCCTGGCGCGGTCTGCGCCACGGCGCCCGCACCGAGCGGGCGGTGCGGCAGGAGCTGGTGCTGCTGGCGCTCGGCGTGCCGGTGGCCCTGCTGCTGGGCGCGACCCTCTGGGTCCGGGTCGCCCTGATGGTGAGCCTGCTGCTGATGCTGGCCGCCGAGTTCCTCAACACCGCCGTGGAGAAGCTCTGCGACCACGTCCACCCCGGCCACCACCCGATGATCGGCACCGTCAAGGACTTGGCCTCCGCCGGGACCTTCATGGCGCAGATGGCGGCCTTGCTGGTGTGGGTGGCGGCGCTCGTGGAGCGGGTGGGTTAGCAGGCGCCGCCCCCGCTCGCATCTCGCGGCGCGAAGGTCTATCTCCGGCCAACCGCGTCCCGCGCCCCAAGTCCCAAGAAAATGACCGACTACATCCGTAAGATCCTGACCGCCCGCGTCTACGACGTGGCGATCGAGAGCCCGCTCGATCCGATGCCGCGGATGACGCAGCGGCTCGGCCGGCCCGTGCTGCTCAAGCGCGAGGACCTGCAGCCGGTCTTCTCGTTCAAGCTGCGGGGCGCCTACAACAAGATGTCGGGGCTGACCCCGGACCAGATCGCCCGGGGCGTCGTCTGCGCTTCGGCGGGCAACCATGCGCAGGGCGTGGCGCTGGCTGCGGCCAAGCTCGGGGCCCGGGCGGTGATCGTGATGCCGCGCACCACCCCGTCGATCAAGGTCGATGCTTGCCGAGCCCGCGGCGCCGAGGTGCTGCTGCACGGCGACGCCTTCGACGAGGCCCTGGCCCAGGCCAAGATCCTGGAGGCCGAGCAGGGCCTGACCTTCCTGCACCCGTTCGACGATCCCGAGGTGATCGCCGGCCAGGGGACCATCGGCAAGGAGATCCTGGAGCAGCATACCGGGCCGATCGAGGCGATCTTCGTGCCGGTGGGCGGCGGCGGGCTGGCGGCCGGGATCGCGACCTTCGTGAAGTACCTGCGGCCGGGCACCAAGGTGATCGGCGTCGAGCCGGAGGATGCCGCCTGCATGGCGGCTGCGCTCGCCGCCGGCACCCGGGTCAGCCTGCCCTCGGTCGGGCTGTTCGCCGACGGCGTCGCCGTGCGCCAGGCCGGCGAGGAGACCTTCCGGCTCTGCCGGGAGCATCTCGACGAAGTCATCACGGTGGACACCGACGCCATGTGCGCGGCCGTCAAGGACATCTTCGACGATACGCGCGCCGTTTCCGAGCCGTCAGGCGCCCTGAGCCTGGCCGGGGCCAAGCTCTACGCCGAGCGCGAGGGCGGAAACGGCACCCTGATCGCGATCTCGTCGGGGGCGAACCTCAACTTCGACCGTCTGCGCCACATCGCCGAGCGGGCGGAGATCGGCGAGCAGCGCGAGGTCCTGCTCGGCGTCTCCATCCCGGAGCAGCCCGGCGCCTACCGGGCGTTTATAAGGGCGCTCGGGCCGCGGGCGATCACCGAGTTCAACTACCGCCACGCACCGGGCTCTGAGGCGCAGATCTTCGTGGGCATCAACATCGCCGGCGGCAAGCGCGAGAAGCAGGGGCTGATCGGCGACCTGCGTGAGGCCGGCTACCGCGTGCTCGACATGAGCGACAATGAGATGGCCAAGGTCCATGTCCGCTACATGGTCGGCGGCCGGGCGGTGGGCGTCGCGCACGAGCGGCTGTTCCGCTTCCAGTTCCCGGAGCGGCCGGGGGCACTGATGAAGTTCCTGGACGCGCTGGGGCCCGGCTTCGACATCACCCTGTTTCACTACCGCAACCACGGCGCCGATTACGGCCGGGTGCTCGCCGGCATCGCGGTGCCGCCGGCCGAGCGTGCCCGGTTCGATGCGGCGATCGAGGCGTTGGGTTACCCGGCCACAGACGAGACCGAGAACCCGGCCTACCGGCTGTTCCTCGACGGCGAGGCGGCCTGACCGTCAGCCGTCGACGGTATCGACCGAGACCACGTCCGCCGTCGCGCGCAGTTTCGTGGCGATCGCCTCGAAGCTCGTGCGCGACAGCCGGACGAAGGTGACGGTGACTTCGTCGAGATTCAGGTCGGAGGCCGGGCGGGTGGTGAACTGGCGAACCCGCGAGGCGCGCTCGCCCGTGACCTCATGGAGCGTGTCGATCGACATCGTGCCCCTGCGGACGGTCATGCGCAGGGTCTGCGACCGCATCCGCTCGCGCCAGCGCTCCTCGAACGGCTTGATCCCGGCCAGGATGCCGACCACCAGGGCCGTCGTGGCCAGAGCCGGCACGTAGAGCCCGCTGCCCACCGCCAGGCCAATGGCGGCCACGCCCCACAGGCTCGCCGCCGTGGTGAGCCCCTTCACGACCTCGCCGCGCAGCAGGATCGTGCCTGCCCCGAGGAAGCCGATGCCGGACACCACCTGCGCGGCCATGCGCGAGGGATCGAGCACGATGTCCTTGGTGCCGAGCACGTCGCTGAAGCCGAAGGCCGAGACGATCATGATCAGGCAGGAGCCGACGCAGACCAGCATGTGCGTCCGCAGGCCCGCCGCCCAGAGCAGCCGCTCGCGCTCCAGCCCGATGACGCTGCCGGCGAGCGCCGCCAAAGCGAGCCGGGCCACCATCTCCGCGTTGCTGATCAGAATCGCCTCCGTCTACCCGCCTCGCGCGGAAAGTTTCTGGAGAATCTGGCAGGGCGGATCAAGGCGGGTCCCGGGGTTCGATCGAGGTTCGATCGCGCACCCTGTCTTTCCGGACTCCGCTTCGCGGCGCCCCGGAATGACGACGCGGTTCGTTACGACGACATCGATCCTGCCGACCGCAAGGTTATTTCGCGATCTTCTCGCACTCAGGCGACCCCGAGCGCCGCCTTCTCGACTTCGTACGCCGCCCGCACGGCGGCCGCACCGTAGGCCCGCTCCAGCCGCCGGACCGTGAAATGCGCCCGGGCGGTCGACTGGAAGTGGCTCATGAAGGCGGTGTTCACCGCGGCGCCGCCGAAGGCGCCCAGCACGGGGACGGCCTGAGCCGCGACCTTCTGCGAGACCACGAGGCCGAACCGGGCCGCGATCTGCGCCGTGAACCGGATCAGGGCAGGAGCCGACTGGTCGAGCAGGGTCTTGCTTCCGGCGTAGCGGGCCGCCTCCGCCAGGGTCTTGGCCAGGGCCGCCCGGACCGCGAAGTAGCCGCTCTCGGTCAGTGCCGAGCCCGCCTGGGTCTCGGCCGCGGTGCGACCGCCCAACGCGAAGACCTGTACGCAGGCGAGCGCACCTTCCGGCGTTTCCAGGTCCTCGCCCTCGTCGCGGGCGATCTCGGCGATGGAGCGCAGCATCAAGGTGGTCGAGACCGGCAGCTCGACGGCCAGGGTCGCCAGCCCGAACGCGCCGCCCAACGCCCCGGACAGGGCCGCGAACGCCTTGTGCTTGGTGTCGCCCGAGCCGAGCAGACGGGTCAGCCGGCTGTCCGCCTTGGCGACGCCCGCTTCGATCTCGGTCCCGGCCGCGGGCACGACGTCCCTGCGCGGCAGCGTCGCCAGGGCGACTCGCAGGGCCCCACGCATCGCCGCCTCGGTGGAGCGGCCGACCGCCTCCGTCACCGGGGCGGGCAGCGAGCGGCCGATGATGTCGAGCGGAGCGCCGGCCGCCGAGGACAGGCGGGCGGCGAGGCTCGGCCGCTCCAGCACCGCCACGGCCCGGCGCAGGGCGGCGAGGTCCGCATCGCTCAAAGCGATTTCGGGGATCTGCGCCGGCATCGTCGCGTCGGCGCGAGTGAGGTCGCTCGTGCTCATCCGTAAATTCCTGGATCTGATCGCATCACGCGGTGCCGGAAGCCCGCGCCGTGGAAGGAAGGTCGGGCGCCGGGATGCGGTTCCCCGCCTCCTCGGCCGCCCGCGCCGCGGCTTCGTCCTGTCGCTGCCCACGCCGTCCGACCGCGAGGCAGAGGATCAGCACCGGGATCCCGACCAGGGAGGTCATCACGAAGAAAGCCGGATAGCCGATCGCCGCCACGACGAAGCCGGACGAGCCCGCGATCAGCTTGCCCGGCAGGGCGTAGAGTGAGGAGAACAGCGCGTACTGCGTCGCCGCGTAGGCCGGGCTGGTGAGGCTCGACATGTAGGCGATCAGCACGATGCCGGCGAAGGAGCCGCAGAAGTTCTCGATCGAGATCGCCACCGTCAGGCGCCAGATCTCGGGGGCGCCGGCCGACAGCCAGGCGAAGGACAGGTGCGAGGATGCAGCCAGGAAGGCGCCGAGCAGCAATGTCGGGAACAGGCCGAGCCGCGCCAGGGCCCAGCCGCCGGCGAAGCCGCCCGCGATGCCGACCCAGATGCCGTACAGCTTGGTGACGGTGGCGATCTCTTTCAGATCGAAGCCCAGCGTCCGGTAGAGGGGGCTCGCCATCACGCCCGACAGGAAGTCCGGCAGGCGGTAGAGCGCGACCAGCAGCAGGATGCCCCACAGCGCCCCGCCGAAGCGGCCGTGCAGCTCGGTCAGCGGCTCCAGCACGGCCCGGCGCATCGACCAGAACCGGGAATGCCCGGTGGCGTCGGCCTGCACCCGCGCGGGCGCGTCGAAGGCCGGTGCCAGCAGCGCCGCGATCATCCCGACCAGCATCAGGGCCGCCATGATCAGGTAGGCCAGCGTCCAGCCCCCGGAGGACGCGATGAACAGGGCCCCGGCGCCGGCCGCGATCAGCCCGAGCCGGTAGCCGAGGTTCGAGGTCGCCGCCAGGATGCCCTGGAAGTCGCTTCCGGCGGCGTCGATGCGCCAGCCGTCTACCACCACGTCCTGGCTCGCCGCGCAGAACGCCACCAGGAAGGCCCCGAAGCCGAGCAGCGCCAGGTTGGTCTTCGGGTCCGAGAAGGCCATCAGGATCAGGCACAGGGCGACAGCCGCCTGCGTGGTCACCATCCAGGCCCGCCGCCGGCCGAGCAGCTTGCTCAAGCCCGGCACGTTCAAACGGTCGATCGCCGGGGCCCACAGGAACTTCAGCGAGTACGGCAGCGCGACGTAGCTGAACAGGCCGATCGCCCGCACGTCGATATCCGAAAAGGCGAGCCGGAGCGTGAAGGTCCCGAGCACCAACAGGAGCGGGAGCCCGGAGGAAAACCCGAGCGCCAGCATCAGCAGGATTCGGCGATCCTCGACGATGTCGCGCAGGTGAAAGCGGCGCGCAGCCTGTGGCGGGTTGGCCATGGCATGGAACTCCTGAGCCTTAATGGCCTTGATCCCGCGAAATCGTGGCAGCCTTGCGCCGTTCGGGTCTTGGCTGAATCGGGGGGCCGTGCGCCTAAATCATGGTCGATGCCTGCTTAACGTGGTCTCCACGTCCTGCATGCGCGGGGCGTGATCGGTGCCGCCGCATCGCAGAGCCAGGTCGATCGAGTGTGGAATGATGCGTTGAGTGCCCGCCCCGAGCCCAGTCCGCCCCATGCGATGCTGGTCGATGCCTTTGCCCGTTCGCCATCCCCGATGGTGATCACGGACGCGCGCGCGCCGGACAACCCGATCTCCTGGGTCAACGACGCGTTCGTCGAACTGAGCGGTTTCGCCGTCCACGAACTCGTCGGACGCAATTGCCGCATGTTGCAGGGGCCGGGAACCGACAAGGCGGAGGTCGCCCGGATCCGCGCCGCCGTCGAAGCCGGCGATTCGATCAACTCCGAGCTGTTGAACTACCGTAAGGACGGCACGCCCTACTGGAGCGCGATGACGATCACGCCGGTCCACGACGCGGCCGGCCTCGCGTATTTCTACGCGGCGCAATCCGACATGACCCACACCCGCGAGCGCGAGTTCACCATGCGGGTGAACAACGACGAGTTGGAGCGCTTGGTCGCGGCCCGCACCCACGATCTGAGCGCCGCCCTGGAGCAGAAGACCGCCCTGCTCCACGAGGTCGATCACCGGGTGAAGAACAATCTTCAGGTGATCTCCTCGCTGATGCTGCTCAAGGCCCGGCGTACTCCGGAGGGGGAGGCCCGGGACGCACTCCAGGGCATGGCCGAGCGGATCGGTGCGCTCTCGACCGCGCACCGGATGCTCTACTCCGAGGGCGACTGCACCCACTTCAACCTCGGCGACTTCGCGGCCGAGTTCCTGTCCGACGTGAATGCCGGTCTCGATCACGGGACGCGACGGGTCGAGGCCGAGGTCGAGCCGATCTCGGTGGCGGCGGCCATGGCGGCACCGCTCGCCCTGCTCATCCATGAATTGACCGCGAACGCCCTGCGCCATGCCTTCCCGGATGCGCGCGAGGGCCGCGTCTCGATCACCGCCCGCCGCACCGAGGCCGGGATGCGCCTGACGATCCGCGACGACGGCGTCGGCATCGCGGCGGCGGCCCCGAACCCCGCCGGCTTCGGTCGCAATCTCGTGGAGATGGTGGTGCGCCAGCTGCGGGGCACCATCGCCTGGGCCGATGCCGGACCCGGCACCCATGTCGAGATCGATATCCCGCTCCTGGCGCCGGCTTGAGTCTTCGGCTCAAAGGCTTCAAGCTCAGCGCCCCTGAACACCATCCCGAAAGCCGGTGCCGGCTCTCGGACCACGTCGAGCCTCGATGAAGAACCTGGAGCCTTCCCGGATCTGCGATCCGCAAGTGGGCCCTGCAACGGGATGGGGACAGCGCATGAGGGGCGGGAACGCCGGCACGGACGCTGCGCTCCGCATCCTCGTGGTCGAGGACGAGGTGCTGATCGCCCTCGAACTCGAATGCCTGCTGGACGATCTCGGGCACGTCACCGTCGGCATCGCCGGGAGTTCGACCGAAGCCATCGCGCTGGGGCGCTCGGCCACCCCGGACGTCGCCTTCGTGGATATCCACCTGGTCGACGGCCCCACCGGCGTCGAGGTTGCCCGGGCGCTCTCGGCGGATCCGCGGATCACTGTGGTGTTCATGACCGCCAATGCGAAGCGCATCCCGGACGACTTCGCGGGCGCCATCGGGGTGATCGCCAAGCCCTATTCGGAGCGTGTCGTCGCCAGCATCTTGGACTGGGTCGCCGACCGCAGGGCCGGCCGCGCGCCGGAGCATGGCGCGCCGGACGGCTTTCATTTCGCGCCGGCGCCGTAATTTTTTGGAGACCCCATTCTCCCGTCAAACGCCCTCATCGTGAGGTGCCGGAGCGAAGCGGAGGCCTCGAAGGTATCTTCCTGGGATCGCGCGGGCGGCTGGAGGGCTCCTCGTGGCTGCTGCGCAGCACCTCACGATGCGGAGGGGGGTGGTGGGAGACGCCGGTTACACCGCGATCACCGCTTCTCCGCCCGCTCGCGTTTGAGCCGATAGAGCGCGTCCAGCGCCTCCCGGGGCGTCAGCGCGTCCGGATCGATGGTGTCGAGCAGCGTGCCGATCGGATCCTCGGCCGGCGGCTCAGGCGGCGGTGGCGGGGCGAGCGCCGCGAACAGGGGCAGGTCGTCGATCTTGGCCCGGGCCGGACGCCCGCGCTCGGCCTTCTCCAGGCTCTTCAGGATCGCCCCGGCCCGGGTGACCACGCTGGCCGGCAGCCCGGCGAGCCGCGCCACCTGGAGGCCGTAGCTGCGCTCGGCGATGCCGGGCACCACCTCGTGCAGGAAGACCACGCCGTCGCGGTGCTCGGCCACCTTCAGGGTCGCGTTGTCGAGCCGTGCCAGCCGGTCGCCGAGCGCGGTCAGCTCGTGGAAATGCGTGGCGAACAACGCCCGGCAGGCATTGGCCTCGTGGAGATGCTCCAGGCAGGCCCAGGCGATCGACAGCCCGTCGAAGGTCGCGGTGCCGCGGCCGATCTCGTCCAGGATCACCAGGGAGCGCCGGCTCGCCTGATTGAGGATCGCGGCGGTCTCGACCATCTCGACCATGAAGGTCGATTGCCCGCGCGCCAGGTCGTCTGCGGCGCCCACCCGCGAGAACAGGCGGTCGACCCGCCCGATCCGCGCCGACGCCGCCGGGACGAACGCGCCCATCTGAGCCAGGACGGCGATCAGGGCGTTCTGGCGCAGGAAGGTCGACTTTCCGCCCATGTTCGGGCCGGTGATCAGACGGATCCGGCCGCGCGTCTCGCCCGACAGGTCGCAATCGTTGGCGATGAACGGTTCGCCCGCCCGACGCAGGGCGGCCTCAACCACCGGGTGACGACCGCCGACAATCGCGAAGGCCAGGGAATCGTCCACCTCGGGCCGCCGCCAGTCCAGCTCGACCGCGAGTTCCGCGTTGCTGGCCGCGACGTCGAGAGACGCCAGAGCTTCGGCGACGCGCGCAGTCTGCGAAGAGAGTTCGACGATACGGCCGGCCAATTCTTCGAAGATCGCGGATTCGAGCGCCAGCGCGCGGTCCGAAGCGCCGGAGATCCTACGCTCCAGGTCGCCCAGTTCGACGCTCGTGAAGCGCATGGCATCGACCATGGTCTGGCGATGCACGAACTCCCGCTGAAGGCCCTTGAGGCAGGCCTCCCCCACCGATTGCGGAACCTCGATGAAATAACCGAGCAGGTTGTTGTGCTTGATCCGCAGCGTCCGGCAACCGGTCTCCTCGGCGTAGCGGGCCTGGAGTGCCGCCACGACCTTGCGCGAGTCCTGGCCGAGCAGCCGGGCCTCGTCCACCTCCGCGGAAAACCCCGCCCTGACGAAGCCACCGTCCCGCCGGGACAGGGGCAGCTCGTCGGCCAACGCGGCCTGCAGCGACGTCGTCAGGGCCGGATCGGCCGCCGCCAGGGCCTCGGCGATCTCGGCGAGTTCCGTTGTGGCCGCGGCGGCCTGCGTCAACACCGCCCCGAGCCCGGCGGCGGCCGTCAGCCCGTCCCGGATCGCGGCGAGATCGCGGGGGCCGCTGCGCCCCAACCCGACCCGGGAGAGCGCCCGCGCCAGATCGGGGGCCCGGGCCAGCGTCTCGCGGATCGCCTTCCGGAGGCCGTGGTCCTCGGCAAGATACGCGACGGTCTCGTGCCGGCGCGCGATCCGCTCGAGGTCGGTGAGCGGCCCAGCCAGGCGCTCGGCCAGCAGGCGGGCGCCGTTGGCGGTGACGGTCCGATCGATCGTGTCGAGCAGGCTGCCGGTACGCTCGCCCGAGAGCGTTCGGGTCAGCTCCAGGTTGGCGCGGGTGGCGGCGTCGATGGCGAGCGTCGACCCGGCCTCCTCGCGGCTCGGCACCGAGAGGGGCGCCCGGGCGGCGAGTTGCGTGCGGGCGATGTACAGGAGACCGGTCCCGGCGGCCTGGATCTCGGCCCGGGTGAAGCTGCCGAAGCCGTCCAGGGTCGAGACGCCATATTGCTCGCGCACCCGTCGCTCGGCCGCGGCGGGCTCCAGTTCCGCCTGGGCCAGGGGGACGATCGCGGCCCGGCTCTCCTGCCAGATCCGCGCCAGCGCCTGATCCGCGTAGATCGCCTCCGACAGGACGATCTCCCGGGGATCGTGCCGGGCGATGGCGCCAGCGAGATCGCCACCCGAGACCTCGCTCAGGGAGAAGCGGCCGGTGGAGATGTCGATGGCGGCGAGGCCGTACGCCGTGGCCCCCTCCCCAGTCTTGCGTCGGCCGATCGCCAGCAGGAGGTTGGCGCTGGCCGGATCGAGCAGGCGATCCTCCGTGATCGTGCCCGGCGTGACGAGGCGGACCACCTCGCGGCGCACCACCGATTTCGGGCCGCGCCGCTTGGCTTCGGCGGGATCTTCGGTCTGCTCGCAGACCGCGACCCGGTTGCCCAGCGCGATCAGGCGGCTGAGGTAGTCGTCGGCGCGGTCGACCGGCACGCCGCACATCGGGATCTCGGCGCCACCGTGCCGGCCTCGCTTGGTCAGCACGATCCCGAGGGCCCGCGAGGCGATTTCGGCGTCGCCGAAGAACAGCTCGTAGAAATCCCCCATCCGGTAGAACAGGAGGCAGTCGGGGTTGGCCGCCTTGATCTCGATGTACTGCGCCATCATCGGCGTAGCGCCGGCCGGATCGAGGCTGGCGGCAGGCGGCGTGTCGGGGAGGCGGACGGCGGTACGAGCCATGGCGCCTCTTAGCAGAGTGCGTCTGCCGAATCAGGCCGTCCCGGGCGATGCGCCTGGGGAGAAGCCATCATCGCCGTGGATGCCGTCGCGCGGAACAAAAAACCCGGCGCTTCACGCGCCGGGCGGTGGTTCGGGTTGCGTGGACTAACTCAGTAGCGCGGGCCGTTCGTGGTGCTGCCCAGGTTCTGCTGATAGCCGCGCAGGGCCGGATTCTTCGCGTTCGGATTACCGTGGCGCATCGTGTTCATGCGGCGCATCCGGCGATGGTGGCGCGTGGTGTGATGACGGTGCATCCGGTGATGATGCATCGCGACGGTGTCGATCATGTCATGCCCGGCCAAGCCCGATTGCGGCATCGCGGGGGCGGCCTGCACGGCCGCCGTCCCCGCGACCAGGCCGCCGAGGACCAAGCTGGCAGTCAGCAGTGAACGAAAAGACATTTGTAAAATACTCCATCCGACTTCAAGAAGGCACTGCACAATGTTTCGCGCCTCGGGAGGTTCCCGAGACTCATTCATAAAAAGTTGTGTGCAAACCAGGAACAGATCGGATTAACCCGACATCCAGTCCGTGTCGGGGAGAGTGTCGACTTTAAGAGATGATGAAATTACGCAGCTACAACTTCTAAGACGGAAGCATCGCTCAACCGAAGGGGTCGTGCACCGAGATTAGGCGTGGCAGGCACGATACCGCATCGGACGCATGGTTACCTGGCGAGTTGCCGTCAGCACACGGTCGTACCGGACAACGAGCGGGTTCGCCCCGGCGACCGTTCAAGCGAGAAACTGGCGCAACGCGGTGTTGACGGCCGCGGGCTCTTCGTGGGCGAGCCAGTGCGTGGCATTCGGGAACCACGCGATCCGCCCGTCCTCGCAGAGATCCAGGCTCGCCTCCGCGAGGCCGGATTGCAGGGCGGTGTCCTGTTTTCCCCAAAGGATCAGGGTCGGCACGCGGACCCGCGGCGGCGCCGTCCGCGGCAACTGCGCCAGGGCACGGTACCAGTTCAGCATGGCGGTCATCGCGCCCGGTTGCAGCCAGGCCTCGACATAGCGATCGAGGTCCGAAGGCGCGAAGGCCCCGGGCCGGCTCGTGCGGGTCAGCGCCTGCCGCAAGGCACGGCACCGATCCGCCGTCAGCAGCCGCTCGGGCAGCACGGGGATCTGGAACAGGCCGACATAGGAACTGCGCAGCCACTGACCCGGGTGGCGGCGGATGTACGACCCGACGATGCCCGGATGCGGCGCGTTGATGATCGCGAGCCGGTCGATCCGGTCGGGATACTGGCTTGCGACCCACCAGGCGACCAGCCCGCCCCAATCGTGGCCGACGAGGCGGATCGTCCGGAAGCCGCAGGCGTCGGCCAGGGCGATCGCGTCACCGGCCAGCCGATCGAGGTGGTAGGCGGCGATGCCGTGCGGCTTGTCGCTCAGGCCGTAGCCGCGCTGATCGGGCACAACGAGCCGCAACCCGGCCTCTGAGAGCGCTCCGATCTGATGGCGCCAGCCGTACCAGAACTCGGGGAACCCGTGCAGGAGGATGGTCGGCGGACCCCCCTGCGGGCCGGCCTCGGCCACGTGCAGAGTTACCTCCGGCAGGTCGATCCTGCGCAACGCAACGCCCACCACCTCGCTCATACGATCCCGTGCTCCGTCATGTCCGACGGCTCACGCGGCGTGTTGGCCGCGCATCCGTCCCGTCAGAAGCCTAGGGCGGAACAGGCGCCCGCCTCGGTCGCCAACTGATCCCTGAGCCGATCCGGAGATGTCCGCGTCCAGAGACAGAGCAGGACGAAGGCGGCACCGTGCAGCAAGGATCCCGAGGCGGGGACATAGGGCGAGCCGTCGCCATCCCGTAGGCTTGGCGCGCGCTCGGTATCGGCCCGATTGCGGGGTGTTGCAGAATGGGTGGTCATCGTCTTCAAGCCCAGAGCGTCTTCGTCTCAGGGAAGATCGTCGGCGGAGGCGTCTGGTTACCCCCTGCCCGTCGCCACGGTGCGCTGGCACACGCGCGACCGCTCTGCCCGATCCGGCGAACAATCAGCGCATCGGATCGAGCCACTGCGCCAGGTGTCCGGCCTCGATGTTCGCGCGGGTGTCCCGGTAACCGAGTTCGGCGGATTCCCGGAAGCTCGACCATGCGCGCAGGTCGATGCCGGCGAGCGGCGGCCTGAGCAGGGCCGTGGCATGGGCCGCCGCCATCATGGTCTGCGCGTCGCTCGATACGGTGGCCGCCCGCAGCAGGAGCGGCGCCAGGCTCGGCATCGCCGCCGGCGAGCCGATCAGCCGGCGCAGGAGCCGGCCGCGCCAGCCCCGGATGGGCATGTCCTGGAACGCGCGGTCGCTGCCGACATCGACGGCCAGGACCGGGCCGCGCTCCAGTTCGGCGGCGACGTCCGCGGGCACGTTGTTCATCATGCCCCCGTCGACCAGCACGCCCGCGTCGCACAGCACCGGGGGCAGCAGCCCCGGGATCGCGATGCTCGCCCGCAGCGCCTTGGGCAGGTCGCCGGCGCGGTGGATCATCGCCCGCCCGGTCGTCAGGTTCGACGACACGCAGAAGAACGGCAGCCACAGGTCCTCGATCCGCGCGCCGCCGTAGCGCTCGGCGAGACCCGCATCGACCTTGGCGCCCCGGGTCAGGGCGTGGATGGGCAGCGTGTAATCGTTGATCAGACTGCGGCCGGCGAACGAGGCCTCGGTCTGCGCCTCGATCTCGGCGAGGCTCCACCCCATGGCGAGGCTGGCGGCGATGATCGCCCCCATGCTGGTCCCGCCCACGAAGTCCGGCAGGCAGCCGGCTTCCTCCAAGGCCCGGAGCACGCCGAGATGGGCGAAGGCGCGCGCGCCGCCGCCGCCGAGCACCAGTCCCCGCCCGACCCCGCTGGCCAGCCGCGCCAGCCGCCGGATATCGTGGTTCCGGCCGGGGCGGACCTGCACCCGCATCGCGACCGGCAGGCCGGCGACGTCCGGGTGCAAGGCCTTCGGGCGCGATGCCTCGGGATCCTGGCGCACCACCAGGTCCATGCGGATCCAGTCCGACCGCACCCGTTCCAGATAGGCGGTCACGCCAGGGCGCGGCGGCGCGCCGGGCTGGGCGAGCAACAGAACATGGTCGCCGAGGCGCTGGCTCAGCCGCGACCACGCGTCGCCGATGTCCCGTGCGACGAAGACCGTCCGCGCATGCCGGGCCTCGAAGGCGTGGACCCATGCCTCGTCGGCCCCATCCGGCAACCGGCTCAGGCAAGCGGTCTCCCCCGGCAGGATCGCATCGAGGGCGGCGGCGAAGTCGTGGGCGAGCGGTTCCGGATCCGGGCCGTCCGTCACCGCCAGCACCACGAAGGTGCGCGGCGCGTGATGCACCGAATGGCCCTCGTAGAGCGTGCGCAGGCGCTCGGCGAGCATGCGGGCGAAGTAGAGGAGCGTGTGCGGATGCTCCGTGATCACGGTCTCGAAGGCGGCGCGGGTCAGGCACAGGAACTGCGAATCTCGCAGCGCCATCACGGTGGCCGCACGCGGCGCCTCGGACAGGAGCGCCATCTCGCCGAAGGTCTCGGGCGGGCGCAGCCGGGCGATCCGGGTGAAGATCCCGTGGCGGTCGCGGGTCGAGACGCCGACCGCGCCGGAAACCAGGGTATAGAGTGCGTCGCCGGCATCGCCCTGCCCGAACAGGGTCCGGCCGGCCGGCACCGCCATCGAGACCATGCGGGCCCGGACGGCCGAGACCGCCGCCGCGTCGAGGCCGGCCAGGAACGGGATCTCGGGTGCGCTCATCCCTGCTCCGTCGCGGCTGCGTTCGCACCCGCTTCCCGATAAGCCCGCATCCCGCCGCTCCCAATCCCGCGTCCCGCCACGATCCACCATAGCGTGTTGCCGGTCGCTACGGTCCCCATGCAACTGAAACGGATCGCCCTTCGCGCCGCCGCGGCGGTCCGGTACAGCCAGGGCAACGTCATGGAACAGGGAGGCGGCGATGTCGGTGGCTGGTCGGATCGCGATCGTGACCGGAGCGGGGACGGGGGTCGGCAAGGCTTCGGCCCTGGCGCTCGCCGGATCCGGGTGGACCGTCGTGCTCTCCGGGCGGCGGCAGGCGCCGCTCGACGAAGTCGCGGCGCAGATCGAGCCCGGCCGCGCCCTCGTGGTGCCCACCGATGTGACCGACCCGGATTCGATCGCCAACCTGTTCGCGCAGACCAAGGACCGGTTCGGCCGTCTCGACCTGCTGTTCAACAATGCCGGGATCGGTGCGCCGGCGGTGCCGCTGGAGGATCTGCCGCTCGAGACCTGGCGCCAGGTGATCGACACCAACCTCACGGCGTTGTTCCTGTGCACCCAGCACGCTTTCCGGATCATGCGCGACCAGGATCCCCGGGGCGGCCGGATCATCAACAACGGCTCGATCTCGGCCCATGCCCCGCGGCCGAACTCGATCGCTTACACGGCGACGAAGCACGCCGTCACCGGCCTGACCAAGGCGACCTCGCTGGACGGGCGCGCCCACGACATCGCCTGCGGCCAGATCGATATCGGCAACGCCGACACCCCGATGGGCGGCAAGATGAAGGCCGGCGTCGCGCAGGCCGACGGCTCCACGCGGCCTGAGGCGGTGATGGACCCTGACCATGTCGGCGACGCGGTGCTGATGATGGCGAACCTCCCCCTGGAGGCGAACGTCCAGTTCATGACCGTGATGGCGACCAAGATGCCGTTCGTCGGCCGCGGCTGAAGTCCCGGGCCGGCGCCCGACGGCCCGGCCCGACCCGCACGGCACAACCGCCTCCGACAGCATCCACGCTTTTTCCGTGTGCTCGGCGCGGCGGCGATTAACGCCCGGATTTATAACTCATACAAATCGCTCAACAAAAACGGCCGGGGTGCGAACTCGGCCGCGCACGGGGCGAGGGCCCTCGTAAGCCGTGCGCTGCAATCGTCAGCTCTATCGCCGGACGATCGAGCCGGCAGTGCCGGCGTGGAAGACTAACGATCGTCCCGCAGCTCCGGGATCGGGTCGCCAAGGACGTTCTTGCGTAGAACCGGCCGTATCGCGCCGGTCTGTCGATGACGTCCACCAATCAAGAAAAGCATTCGCACACTGCGACGGGTGCCGATTCGGCGCGCGGGACGACGATACGACCGGGGGGACTTGATGATCACCAAGCAGTCATTCTTGAGGCTTGCGCTCGCCGCCACGCTGCTGGCCGGCGTCGCCGTGCCGGAGGCGCTCGCCGCCAGCGGCGACCTGATCGGCGTCGCCATGCCGACCAAGTCGTCCCAGCGCTGGATCGACGACGGCAACAACATCGTGAAGCAGCTGTCCGCCAAGGGCTACAAGCCGGACCTGCAATACGCCGACGACGACATCCCGAATCAGCTCGCCCAGATCGAGAACATGCTCACCAAGGGGGCGAAGGTCCTGGTGGTCGCATCCATCGACGGGACGACGCTCAGCGATGTGCTGTCGAAGGCCAAGGAGGCCGGCGTCAAGGTCATCGCCTACGACCGCTTGATCAAGGGAACCCCGAACGTCGACTTCTACGCCACCTTCGATAACTTCCAGGTGGGCGTGCAGCAGGCCAACTCGATCGTCGACGCGCTCGGGCTCAAGGACGGCAAGGGGCCGTTCAACATCGAGCTGTTCGGCGGCTCGCCGGACGACAACAACGCCTACTTCTTCTACGACGGCGCCCTGTCGGTGCTGAAGCCGTATCTCGACGCGAAGAAGCTGGTCGTGCGCTCCGGCCAGGCTGGAATGGACAAGGTCTCGACCCTGCGCTGGGACCCGGCCACCGCGCAGGCGCGCATGGATAACCTGCTCTCGGCCTATTACGGCAGCGCCAAGCTCGACGCGGTCCTGTCGCCCTACGACGGCATCTCGATCGGCATCATCTCGTCGCTCAAGGGCGTCGGCTACGGCTCCGGCAGCCTGAAGATGCCGGTGGTCAGCGGCCAGGATGCCGAGCTGCAATCGGTCAAGTCCATCATCGCCGGCGAGCAATACTCGACCGTGTTCAAGGATACGCGCGACCTGGCCAAGGTGACGGTGGCGATGATCGACGACATCGAGAACGGCCGGCAGCCGGAGGTGAACGACACCAAGACCTACAACAACGGCGAGAAGATCGTCCCGTCCTTCCTGCTGAAACCGGTCGTCGTCACCAAGGACAACTGGAAGCCGGCCCTGGTGGACACGGGCTACTACACGCTCGACCAGCTGAAGTAACCGCGACGGGGCCCCGTTCCGGTCCCGATCGATCCTGGCCGATGCCGGCACCCCGGCATCGGCTGCCGATATCTGAACGACGAGCCGGAATTGGTCGCATGCAGCCCGTCCTCGAAATGCGAGGGATTACGAAGACATTTCCCGGCGTCAAGGCGCTCTCCGACGTCAACCTGACGATCCGGCCCGCCGAAATTCATGCCCTGGTCGGGGAGAACGGTGCCGGCAAGTCGACGCTCATGAAGGTCCTGAGCGGCGTCTACCCGCACGGAACCTACGAGGGCGAGATCCATTACGAGGGCCGCCTCAGCGCGTTTCGGGACATCTCGGACAGCGAGCGCGTCGGGATCGTTATCATCCATCAGGAACTCGCGCTGGTTCCGTTCCTGTCGATCGCCGAGAACATCTTCCTCGGCAACGAGCCGGCCCGGTTCGGGATCATCGACCGGGACCGGATGTTCACCCGGGCGGTCGAGCTCCTGAGGACGGTGGGGCTGGAGGAGAACCCCGATACGCTGGTCACCCATCTCGGGGTCGGCAAGCAGCAGCTGGTGGAGATCGCCAAGGCGCTCTCGAAGAAGGTCAAGCTGCTCATCCTCGACGAGCCGACCGCGAGCCTGAGCGAGAAGGACAGCGACGCGCTCCTGCGCCTGCTCGTCAGCTTCCGGGAGCAGGGCATCGCGTCGATCCTGATCTCCCACAAGCTCAACGAGATCTCCAAGGTCGCCGACCGGATCACCGTTCTGCGCGACGGTACCACGGTCGAGACGCTGGATTGTCGCGACGGCACCGTCGACGAGGACCGGATCATCCGGGGCATGGTCGGCCGCGAGATGGCGAACCGGTATCCGGCCCGCGAGCCGCGGCTCGGCGACGTGATGCTGGAGGTGCGCGACTGGACGGTGCACCACGCCGTCCACGCCGACCGGGCCGTGGTGCGCAACGTCAACCTCACCGTCCGCAAGGGCGAGATCGTCGGGATCGCCGGGCTGATGGGCTCGGGCCGCACCGAACTCGCCATGAGCCTGTTCGGCCGCGCCTACGGCCAGGGCATCTCGGGCCGCGTCCGGATCGAGGGCCGGGACGTCGACGTCTCGACCATCGGCAAGGCGATCGCGGCGGGCATCGCCTACGTCACCGAGGACCGCAAGCAGCTCGGCCTCGTGCTCGACGAGACCATCACCAAGAACACGACGCTGGCGAACCTGCCGGGCGTGTCCACGGCCTCGGTGATCGACGAGGACAGGGAACGCGGCGTCGCCACCGATTACCGCACCAAGATGCGGATCCGCTCCTTCGGGGTCGCGCAGCAGACCGTGAACCTGTCCGGCGGCAACCAGCAGAAGGTCGTGCTGAGCAAGTGGCTGTTCACGCACCCCAAGGTGCTGATCCTGGACGAGCCGACACGGGGCATCGACGTTGGCGCCAAGTACGAAATCTACGCGATCATCAACGAGTTGGCCGAGGGCGGCCGGGGCGTCCTGATGATCTCGTCGGAGATGCCGGAACTGCTCGGCATGTGCGACCGCATCTACGTGATGAACGAGGGGCGCTTCGTGGGCGAGTTCCAGCGCTCGGAGGCGAGCCAGGAGGCGATCATGCGCGCGATCATGCGCTCGAAGGAACTGAACGGATGACCGAGACCTCTGCGGCCAAGACGATGCCCCCCGGTCCCGATTCCGTCCCGGACGCCAAGCCCGCTCCCGACGCGCGCGCCAAGCGCGGCTTCCTGGGAACCTCGCAGTTCCGGGATTACGGGCTGGTGATCGCCCTGCTGCTGATCACGCTGTTCTTCGAGTACACGACGAACGGCGTGCTGTTCCAGCCGCTCAACCTGACCAACCTGATCCTGCAGAACAGCTACGTCGTCGTGATGGCGCTGGGCATGCTGCTGGTCATCGTGGCCGGCCATATCGACCTGTCGATCGGCTCGATCGTCGGCTTCGTCGGCGCCCTGGCGGCCCTGCTCATGGTCCATTACGGCATCGACCCCTTCACCGCGACCATCGTGTGCCTCGCGGTCGGCGCCGCCATCGGCGGCCTCCAGGGCGCGTTCGTGGCGTATTTCGGGATCCCGAGCTTCATCGTCACCCTCGCCGGCATGCTGGTATTCCGCGGTCTGACGCTCGCACTGTTGCAGGGCGCCTCGATCGGGCCGTTCCCGGAGGTGTTCCAGCTCCTCGCCAAGGGTTTCCTGGTCAACTTCGCCGGGCCCTGGACCGCCATGCTGATGGGGCTCGTGCTCGCGCTCCTCCTGCTCGGCATGAACTGGCAGCGCCGCGCCGTGCAGGTCCGCCACGGCAGCCAGCCCGACAGCCTCGCCTCGTTCATCGCCCGCAACGGCATCGTCACCGCGGTGATCCTGGCCTTCGCGTACCAGATGAGTTCGTATCGCGGCCTGCCGAACGTGTTGCTCGTCATGTTCGTGCTGGTGATGATCTACCGCTTCGTCACCACCCGCACGACGATCGGGCGGCGAATCTATGCGTTGGGCGGGAACATCAAGGCCGCGCGCCTGTCGGGCATCAAGACCGAGCGGCTCACCTTCCTGACCTTCGCCAACATGGGCGCGCTGGCCGGGCTCGCCGGCATGATCTTCGCCGCGCGCCTCAACACCGCGACTCCGAAGGCCGGCGTCGGGTTCGAACTCGACGTGATCGCGGCCTGCTTCATCGGCGGCGCGTCGGCGGCCGGCGGCATCGGCAAGGTCTCGGGGGTCGTCATCGGGGCGTTCATTATCGGCGTGATGAACAACGGCATGTCGATCCTCGGGATCGGCATCGACTACCAGCAGGTCATCAAGGGTATCGTGCTGCTCGCAGCGGTCTGCCTCGACGTCTACAACAAGAAGAACCGGGCCTGACGCCAGTAGACGGCCGGTCCGTCGCCGCCGATCTACGAGATCGGTTTGGGCTGCCGGTCGTCTCTGCGCTGCCGCTGGCTCCCCAACTCTGGGAGCTCGGAGGCGGGCTGCACGATCTTCGTCATGAGCAGCCGATGCGGCTGCGGACCCGGTAGAAGCGGAATCGGCCGAGCCTCGGGCGCCGGCGGTGGCGGGACAGGTGCCCGATGCTTCGGCGTCTTCGGTGCCGGCATCGCCGAGAAGCCGACACACAGCACCAGGCACGACAGGCCGGTCATGACGTCCTCCACGGACGGATCCGGCTGGGTCATCATGTAACCGAGCCCGCCGAGCCCCGAACCGGCGGCCAGGATGCGGGATAAGGACGGATAGGCGGGCATGCCCGACACTTGGGGCTGCACCCTTGCGGGCCGGTCAAACCGATCCGCTCAATTGACGCAAATCCGGCCCTGCCCTGGGCCTATGTCCTGCGCCGATCCGCTCAGGTCTTGCGCGCGACCGTGAAGCGGGCGGCGTCCCGCAGGGTCCGGGCGCCCTCGCCCCAGAGCGCCACGGCATCCTCGCAGACGCCGACCAGGCGGTCGCACTCCGCCCGGGCGCCGTCGAGGCCCAGCCGATCCACCAGGGTCGCCTTGCCGGCATCCTTGTCCTTGCCGGTCGCCTTGCCCATCGCCTCGGGTGAGGCTTCCCGGTCGAGGATGTCGTCGGCGATCTGGAAGGCCTGGCCCAGAGCCAGACCGTAGCGCAGGAGCGCCGACCGTTGTGCTTCGTCGGCTCCACCGACGATCGCGCCGGCTTCCACCGAGAAGGCCAGGATCGCGCCGGTCTTCATCGCCTGCATCCGCAGGGTGTCGTCCACGTCCATGTTGGCGGCGCCGAAGCGCCCTTCGGCGGTGAGGTCGAGGAGCTGGCCGCCGACCATCCCGCCGAGGCCGGAGGCGCGGGCGAGCCCGAGCACGAGGTCGGCGCGGATCCGCGCATCCGGCTGCCAGGTCGGGTCGGCGACGATCTCGAAGGCGAGCGTCTGCAGCGCGTCGCCCACCAGGATGGCGGTCGCCTCGTCGTAGGCCTTGTGCACCGTCGGCTTGCCGCGGCGCATGTCGTCGTCGTCCATGGCCGGAAGGTCGTCGTGCACGAGGCTGTAGCAATGCACCAGCTCGACCCCGGCGCCGGCCGCGAGGGCCGCGGCCTCCGAACCGCCGAGCATCCGGGCGGTCTCGATGGCGAGGAACGGGCGCAGGCGCTTGCCGCCGCCCAGCACCGCGTGGCGCATCGCCTCCATCAGGCGCGGCGGCCGGGCGATCTCGCCGGAGCCGACCTCGGGGCCGAGGCGCTCGACCAGGAAGGTCTCGACCGTCTCGGCGACCTGCGTCAGCCTGTGGGAAAACCCGGCGGCGGGAGTGGCCGTCTTGACCGAACCGGTCTGAGCCTGCGTTGAGGGTATCGAGGTCATCGGGCGCTGCGTCCGGTCTTGGCCTGGCGAAATCAATCGGGCGTCGCTTTGCGCGGAGATGAAATCAAGATCAACCGACCCGGACCCAGGCGGATCGCGGCGGAGCGCGCCTTGCCACGCGCTCGCCCAAGGCGGTCCCGCCGTGTGCGCCGGATCGTGGGAGCGCTCCTGCTGCTCCCCGCCGTCGGATTCATCTCCACGCTCACGCTGGCGCTCGTCTATAGCGCGGTGACGCCGCCGTCGACTCTGATGCTCGGACGCTGGTTGACGCTACAGCCCGTCAGCCGGGACGCGGTATCGCTCGCTGCGATCGCGCCGGCGCTGCCGCAGGCGGTGATCGCCTCGGAGGACCAGCGTTTCTGCCTCGATTACGGTGTCGATTTCGGCGCGATCCGCGAGGTCGTGGAGGACGAGGATTCGCCGAGCCGGGGCGCCTCGACCATCGCCATGCAGACGGTGAAGAACGTCTTCCTGTGGCCGGGCCGGTCCTACATCCGCAAGGCGTTCGAGATCCCACTCGCGCTGGCGCTGGACGCCCTCTGGGGCAAACGGCGGATGATGGAGATCTATCTCAACATCGCCGAATGGGGCGACGGCATCTACGGCGCCCAGGCGGCGAGCCGCCACTGGTTCGGCAAGGACGCGAGCCGGCTGAGCCGGGGCGAAGCGGCCCTCCTGGCCGCCGTGCTGCCGAACCCGATCACCCGCAGCGCCGGCCGCCCCTCCCCCGGCGTGCGCCGGCGCGCCGCGCAGATCCAAGCCATGATGGGCCAGATCGAAGGGCTTACGGGCTGCCTGCGGCGATAATTTTTTTACGATCCGGTGCTCGCTGGCTGCTCGCTGGCGCTCTTGATCGACGCGAGGGTACGGCGGCGCACGAGACCGCTGACCGGGCGGATCAGGAGCCAGTAGGGCGTGAATTTCAGCCGCGCCGCGCGGCTCGCGCAGGACACCCGCGTCTCGGTGACGAGCCGGGTCCGGCCTTCGGGATCGCACCGCGCCGTGAAGGCCAAGGCGAGCTTGGCGACGTGGGCTGCATCGAACGCGAGGAACGCCGCACCGTCGGCGATGGGCTCCAGGCCGAAATCCGGGCGCCAGAACCGGCCGATCAAGCCGTAGACGATCTCGCTCTCGCTCCGGGCGAGCAGCGTGAAGTCGTGGAATCCGAACGGCGCCCGCTGAGCCTCCGGCTCGCCGAAGAGGCGCATCGGCAGCTCCCGTAGGCCGATCATGAGCCGAAAGAACCGGTCCGAGTCCGGCCGATAGGCGACGACGCTGTCGAGGATCGCGGCGGGTTCGGCAGCCACCAGGCAGGCATGCGTCTCGCTGAACTGGTAGGTCGGCTGGTATCGGTCGAGGAGGCGCATGGCGGGGTTAGGCGGCCGGTCCAATCGGCGCCGTCAGCCAATTTTCCGACCTTACCCCGGGCATGCGGCTGAACTCCCGCATGTTGTTGGTCACAACGATCAGTCCCTCACTGCGAGCGTGAGCGCCGATCTGCATGTCGTGGATACCGCACGGTGTTCCGGCCCGCTCAAGTTCGGCGCGAACCTGCCCATAATGGGCCGCTGCCTTATCGGTGAAGAGCAGCACTTCCAGCCGCGCTACGAAGCGAGTGATATTCGTTAGATTCTCGGCGCGGCGCACCGATTTTTCCGCCCCATAATGCAATTCGCCCAACGTAATGCTAGAAATGCAAAGCTGCTCCGCGAGCGCATTGAATTTTTCACGGATTGCGGCCGGATGCCTCTTTATGACGTAGATGCAGATGTTTGTATCAAGCATGTACGTCAACATCAGAACAACTCGCGCGTCTCTGCTGCTGGCTGCACGCGTTCGTTCATGAAATCTTCGCTCGCGCACGGCTCATTCAAAAAAAAATCGTCCCATCTCTGCCCCTGTGGAACGATCACACGGCTGCGGCCGATCTTCAAGACGTCGACCTGATGCACGTCGGCGGGGAAAGCGACCGCCTTGGGCAGCCGCACCGCTTGGCTACGATTGCTGGAAAACACCGTGGAACTGGCCATGCGCAACCTCCTGGAGATATCTCAATCGAAATATGGGATATCCAGCTGGGATATACGTATGACCAATCACGTGGAGGCACAAGGCCGTTCCGGACGGTAGCAGCCTCCGAATCGGCTCTGTAAGAGGGGCGCCAGAACCACGACATCCGGGATCGACTGACCATGAACGACGCCGTCTACGACCTCACCCTCGAGCGCATCGCCTTGATCCGCCGGATGGTGGTCGCCTGGAACGGCGCCGAGCCCGGGGCGCCGATGATCCACCCGGAGGCGCCCTACGGCAGCCACGACCGGGACGGCGACATCGCCAACGTCACGGGGGACGACGACGGCGCCGAGGAGGAGCACCGGGCGCTGGAGGACGGGATCGCCGTGTTCTCGCAGAACGCCAAGCTTAAGCCCGGTCGCTACCAGTACCACAACCCGCTCGCCAAGCTGGATTGCGCGGCGATCACCGACGTGTTCCGGGATGCCGCCACCGGCGAGACGCCGGAGCACATCACGTTCGCGGTGACGGACGCGCATCTCGCGCTGATCCCGCAGCTCAACCACGTCTGGGACGCAGGGCACGGCGTGCCGCGCATCGACCTGGACCGGCCCTATGGCGGGACCGGGCCGTACACGCTGGCCATGGGGCGGCATATCGGCGGCGCCACCGACGAGCACAGCCTGGCCCGGCTCCACCGCGAGATGCAGCCGGCCTTCCAGATCTTCCTGCGCTACGCCGATCTCGGGCCCGGCCTGTTCCGCCGGAACGCAGCCTCGGTCTGGGAACCCGCCTGAGCGCGGGCCCCCGGGGGACGCTCAGGCGTCCCGCTTCTTGCGCTGCGCCAGGGTGCGCAGCCGCAGGGCGTTGAGCTTGATGAAGCCCGCCGCGTCGCGGTGATCGTAGGCGACGGCGCCCTCCTCGAAGGTCACGAGGTCCTGGTCGTAGAGCGAGTGCGGGCTCTCGCGGCCGATCACGTGGACGCCGCCCTTGTAGAGCTTCAGCCGCACCGTCCCAGTGACCTTCTCCTGGCTCTTGTCGATCAGCGCCTGGATCATCTCGCGCTCGGGCGAGAACCAGAAGCCGTTGTAGATCAGCTCCGCGTATTGCGGCATCAGCTGGTCCTTGAGGTGGGCCGCGCCGCGGTCCAACGTGATCGATTCGATCGCCCGGTGGGCCGGCAGCAGGATCGTGCCGCCCGGCGTCTCGTACATGCCGCGGCTCTTCATGCCGACGAAGCGGTTCTCCACGAGGTCGAGCCGGCCGATGCCGTTGTCGTGGCCGAGCTGGTTGAGCTTGGCCAGCAGGCTCGCGGGCGACAGGGCTTCGCCGTCGATCGAAACTGCGTCGCCCTTCTCGAACCCGATGGTGACGATGGTGGGGGTGTCCGGCGCCTGCTCCGGGGAGATCGTCCGGGAGAAGACGTAGTCGGGCACCTCGACGGCCGGATCCTCCAGCACCTTGCCCTCGGAGGAGGCGTGCAGCAGGTTGGCGTCCACCGAGAACGGGCTCTCGCCGCGCTTGTCCTTGGCGATCGGGATCTGGTGCTGCTCGGCGAAGGCGATCAGTTGCTCGCGGGAGCGCAGGTCCCATTCGCGCCAGGGGGCGATCACGGTGACATCGGGCTTCAGCGCGTAGTAGCCGAGTTCGAACCGGACCTGGTCGTTGCCCTTGCCGGTGGCACCGTGGCAGACCGCGTCGGCTCCGAGCCGCTCGGCGATCTCGATCTGCTTCTTGGCGATCAGCGGCCGCGCGATCGAGGTGCCGAGCAGATACACGCCTTCGTAGACCGCGTTGGCCCGGAACATCGGGAACACGTAATCCCGCACGAACTCCTCGCGCAGGTCCTCGATGAAGATGTTCTCGGGTTTGATGCCGAGCAGCTCCGCCTTGCGGCGGGCCGGCTCCAGTTCCTCTCCCTGGCCGAGATCGGCCGTGAAGGTGATGACTTCGCAGCCGTAGGTGGTCTGCAGCCACTTCAGGATGATGGACGTGTCGAGGCCGCCGGAATAGGCCAGCACCACCTTCTTCACGGGGCTCTTCGCGGGATCGGACATGCTGGTTCCGGAACTGGTGCAGGGTGTCGGCGGCTTATCGCGGGCATCATCGGCCTGCAACCGGCGTGCCGCCTCGCGCGTAGCCTGTTCCGGACGATCGACAGCGTTTCGCCTCATGACGGCCTTGCGGCCGTGTGAGGCACGGCGCGGCGCGGGCATTGCCTGATCCCCGCCGCACGAGAGCATCGGAGAAGCGAAATCTATGGCGCGCCAGCCAACCTTGGAGTTCTGGTACGAATTCGCCTCCTCGTATTCCTATCTGGCGGCGATGCGGATCGAGGCGGCCGCCGCCGATGCGGGCGTGACCGTGCGCTGGCGACCGTTCCTGGTCGGGCCGCTCTTCGCGGCGCAGGGCTGGACGACCTCGCCGTTCAACCTCTACCCGGCCAAGGGCAAGAACATGTGGCGGGACGTGGAGCGCGAGGCCGCCCGACTCGGCTTGCCGCCGCTCACCCGGCCGGCCCAGTTTCCGCAGAACAGCCTTAGCGCGGTGCGGGCGGCGGTCTACGGGCACGACCAGGATTGGCTTGTGCCGTTCTCGAAGGCGGTCTTCACCGCGAGCTTCGCCGAAGGACGCTCCATCGCCGAGCCGTCCGCCGTGGTCGAGATCCTTGATTCGCTCGGTCTCGACGGCACACAGACGGTGCGCGCTGCCGCCGGCGAGGCCAACAAGACCCGGCTCCGGGTCAGCGTCGAGGAGGCGCGGTCTCGCGGCATCTACGGCGCCCCGACCTTCCTGGCCGACGACGGCGAGCTGTTCTGGGGCAACGACCGGCTGGAGCAGGCCCTGGCCTGGGCGGTCGGCGACCGCCCGGCCGGGATCCGGTAGGGCGGCGTTCACCAACCGGCATCATCTGTCGGCGCAAGTTCCTGTTCCGGCCCCACTCCGGCCGAACGATCCCCTCTGTCCCGGACGGATTCCATGGCGCTGTCCCGTCGTCACCTCATCGCCGCCGCGGCCGGCGCGTCCCTGGGCGCCGGGCTCGGGCGTGCGGCCGCGCAATCCTACGGCCAGCGCGTCGCGGTGACGGGCGATGATGGCCGGCCGGTCGCGAACTCGATCCTGCCTGGTGAGATCACCGGGCAGATCCCGGGCCTGCGCGGGGTCACCTATGCGGGACCGCGCGAGGCGCAGACCACGCTGTACGAGTTCTTCGACTTCAACTGCCCGTACTGCCGCAAGGCCGCGGCCGATGTGATGGCGCTGCACGAATCGGATCCGGACCTGCGCATCGGCCTCGTCAACAACCCGATCCTGTCGCCGCAATCCGCACAGGCCGCCAAGGTGATGCTGGCGGTTCAGCGCAAGCTCGGCGCTGCGGCCGCCTGGGGATTCTACCGGACGCTGCTGAGCAAGCCCGGCCGCATCGACGGGCGCGGCGCCCTCACGGCCGCGGCCGCGCTCGGCATCGCGCAGGCGGACATCGAGGAAATCGCCGACAGCGAGGAGGTCCGGCTGGCGCTCAAGAGCCAGATGCGGATGGCGGCCGATCTCGGCCTCTACGCGACGCCCTCGTACGTCCTGGGCAACAGCGGCATCCTCGGTCACCCCGGCGCCAACGCCATGGCGAAGATGATCGCCAGCACCCGGCGGTGCGATCGCCTCGCCTGCTGAGGCCGGCTGCGTCACACTTCCGCCGCCGTGGCGCGCAGAGCCGCGCCGGTCCGTGTTGCGTGCGGCCATGCTGGCATGCTAGGCGGTCGCCGCGCCACAAGGGCTGGTTCTCGACCCTTCCCTCCGCTGGCGCGATCCCACGTCCCGAACGGTATCCGCACCGTGCTCCCGGCCGGAGCGCGCGGATCGGGCGGGCAACAGAGAAGAGAGCGACGGGTGGCGCAGAACGGTTCCGAGGCTGGTCCCCTGGTCGCAGGCGTGGCGGGCCGGTACGCTTCCGCCCTCTTCGAGCTCGCGCGTGACGAGCGCCAGGTCGACGCAGTCGCCGAAGCACTCAATCAATTCGATGCCCTGCTGAAGGAGAGCGCGGACCTGCGCCGCCTCGTCCGCAGCCCGGCCTTCACCCCCAGCGAGCAGGTCGCCGCCATCGGGGCCGTCCTCGATCGCGCCGGGATCGGCGGACTGGCCGGCAACTTCATCCGGCTTGCGGCCTCGAACCGGCGCCTCTTCGCCCTGCCGGGCATGATCCGCGCCTTCCGGTCGCTGGTCCAGGACTCGAAGGGCGTCGTGCGCGCCGAGGTGCGGGTGGCCGAACGGCCGTCCGACGCGCTGATCGAGGAAATCAAGGCGTCCCTTCGCGACATCGCCAAGTCCGATGTGGACGTCGATCTGGTCATCGATCCGAGCCTGATCGGCGGCCTCGTCGTCCGGATGGGCTCGCGCATGATCGACGCGTCCCTGAAGACCAAGCTCAACGGTATCCGCCTCGCGATGCGGGCCGCGCGGTAAGCGCGCCCTCATCCGATCCGAACATGCACTGACGATTTAGCGACAGAGGCCGAGTATGGACATCCGCGCCGCCGAGATCTCCGCGATCCTGAAGGACCAGATCAAGAACTTCGGCGAAGAGGCCGAGGTTTCCGAGGTTGGGCAGGTCCTGTCCGTCGGTGACGGCATCGCCCGTGCCTACGGTCTCGACAACGTCCAGGCCGGTGAAATGGTCGAGTTCGAGTCGGGTGTGCGCGGCATGGCGCTCAACCTCGAGCAGGACAACGTCGGCATCGTGATCTTCGGCTCCGACCGTGAGATCAAGGAAGGCCAGACCGTCAAGCGCACCGGCGCCATCGTGGACGTGCCGGTCGGCAAGGGCCTGCTCGGCCGCGTGGTTGACGGCCTCGGCAACCCGATCGACGGCAAGGGCCCGATCGAGTCGACCGAACGGCGCCGCGTCGACGTGAAGGCGCCGGGCATCATCCCGCGCAAGTCGGTGCACGAGCCGATGGCCACGGGCCTGAAGGCGATCGACGCCCTCATCCCGGTGGGCCGCGGCCAGCGCGAGCTGATCATCGGCGATCGCCAGACCGGCAAGACCGCCATCGCCCTCGACACCATCCTGAACCAGAAGCCCGGCCACGCCGCCGGCGGTGACGAGAAGGCCAAGCTCTTCTGCATCTACGTTGCCATCGGGCAGAAGCGCTCGACGGTCGCCCAGTTCGTGAAGGTGCTCGAGGACCAGGGCGCCCTGGAATACTCGATCGTCATCGCCGCCACCGCCTCGGACGCCGCGCCGATGCAGTTCATCGCGCCGTTCGCCGGCTGCGCCATGGGCGAGTATTTCCGCGACAACGGCATGCACGCCGTGATCGTGTATGACGATCTGTCCAAGCAGGCCGTGGCCTACCGGCAGATGTCGCTGCTGCTGCGCCGTCCGCCGGGCCGCGAGGCGTATCCGGGCGACGTGTTCTACCTCCACAGCCGCCTGCTCGAGCGCGCCGCCAAGATGGGCGACGCCGCCGGCAACGGCTCGCTGACCGCGCTGCCGGTCATCGAGACCCAGGCCAACGACGTCTCGGCCTACATCCCGACCAACGTGATCTCGATCACCGACGGCCAGATCTTCCTCGAGACCGACCTGTTCTACCAGGGCATCCGCCCGGCGGTGAACGTCGGCCTCTCGGTGTCGCGGGTGGGCTCCTCGGCCCAGACCAAGGCGATGAAGAAGGTCGCCGGCAAGATCAAGGGCGAGCTGGCGCAGTACCGCGAGATGGCGGCCTTCGCGCAGTTCGGCTCCGACCTCGACGCCTCGACCCAGCAGCTCCTGAACCGCGGCTCGCGGCTCACCGAGCTCCTGAAGCAGCCGCAGTTCTCGCCGCTGAAGATGGAAGAGCAGGTCGCTGTGATCTACGCCGGCGTGAACGGCTACCTGGACAAGCTGCCGGTGAACAAGATCCGCGCCTTCGAGGACAGCCTGCTCAGCACGCTGCGCACGAAGCACCAGGATCTGCTCGGCGCCATCGCCACCTCGAAGGACCTGTCGGACGAGAGCGCCGGCAAGCTGAAGAGCGTGGTCGAGGGCGTGGCGAAGTCGATCGGCGCCTGATCCGACACGAACCTTGCGACCTCCCCGCCTGCGGTGGGGAGGGCTGGGGTTGGACGCCGGTGCTGACCGCACTTTCGGGCCCTTGACCCGGCACCACCCCCACCTTCGGCTCCTCCCCACATGGGGGAGGAGAGGCCCTGGAACGGATCTGGACGCGGCCCGATGGCGAGTTTGAAGGACCTGCGCAACCGCATCACCTCGGTGAAGGCGACGCAGAAGATCACCAAGGCCATGCAGATGGTCGCCGCCGCCAAGCTGCGCCGGGCGCAGCTGGCCGCCGAGGCCGGCCGTCCCTTCGCGGAGAAGATGGCTCAGGTGCTCGGCAACCTCGCGGGCAACCTCGTCGGCGGCGTGGGCGCCCCGAAGCTGCTCTCCGGCACCGGCGCCGATCAGACCCACCTGCTGGTCGTCTGCACCGGCGACCGCGGCCTGTGCGGGGCGTTCAACTCCTCGATCGTCCGCCTGGCGGTCCGGGAACACATCGTGAAGCTCACCGCCGCCGGCAAGACCGTCAAGATCATGACGGTCGGCAAGAAGGGCAACGACCAGCTGCGGCGCCTGTATCGCGACCAGATCGTCGAGAGCATGGATATCCGCGGCAACCGCCCGGTGGATTACGAGTTCGCCGCCGGGATCGCCAACAAGATCCTGACACGCTTCGAGGCCGGCGAGTTCGACGTCGCGACCCTGTTCTACTCCGAATTCCGGTCGGTGATCTCGCAGATCCCGACCGCGCAGGGGCTTATCCCGGCTGAGCTGCCGGCGGTCGACACCACTGCGAAGGCCGGCATCGGCAATGCCGCGCTGGAATTCGAGCCGTCCGAGGAGGCGATCCTGGAGACGCTTCTGCCGAAGAACCTCACCGTGCAGGTCTATCGGGCACTCCTGGAGAACGCCGCGTCCGAGCAGGGGGCGCGCATGAGCGCCATGGACTCGGCCACCCGCAACGCCGGCGAGATGATCAAGAAGCAGACGCTGATCTACAACCGCACGCGTCAGGCCATGATCACCAAAGAACTCATCGAGATCATCTCGGGCGCGGAAGCTCTCTGAGGCACCGCGACCTGAACGCACAGCTTGAAGGGTAGGTTTACAATGGCGAACACCGCAATCCCCGGCGCCGGCTCCAACAAGACCGGCAAGATCATCCAGGTCATCGGCCCCGTGGTCGACGTGCAGTTCAGCGACGGCCACCTGCCGGAGATCCTGAACGCCCTGGAGACCAAGAACAACGGCGCCCGGCTCGTCCTCGAGGTCGCCCAGCAGCTCGGCGAGAGCACCGTCCGCTGCGTCGCCATGGACACGTCCGAGGGCCTCACCCGCGGCCAGGAGTGCACGGATACCGGCGAGCCGATCAAGGTGCCGGTGGGTATGAACACGCTGGGCCGGATCATGAACGTCATCGGCGAGCCGATCGACGAGGCCGGCCCGGTGGTGTGTGACACCTACCGCGCCATCCACCAGCCGGCCCCGTCCTACGCCGACCAGTCGACCGAGGCGCAGATCCTCGTGACCGGCATCAAGGTCGTCGACCTGCTCGCCCCTTACGCGAAGGGCGGAAAGATCGGCCTGTTCGGCGGCGCCGGCGTCGGTAAGACTGTGCTGATCATGGAACTGATCAACAACATCGCCAAAGTGCACTCGGGTTATTCGGTGTTTGCCGGCGTCGGCGAGCGCACCCGTGAGGGCAACGACCTTTACCACGAGATGATCGAGTCCAAGGTGAACCTGGACCCGAAGGAGAATGGCGGCTCTGCCGCTGGCTCGAAGTGCGCCCTGGTCTACGGCCAGATGAACGAGTCGCCCGGCGCCCGCTCGCGCGTCGCGCTCACCGGCCTGACCATCGCGGAGCAGTTCCGCGACGAGGGCCAGGACGTGCTGTTCTTCGTGGACAACATCTTCCGCTTCACGCAGGCCGGTTCCGAGGTGTCGGCGCTTCTGGGCCGCATCCCGTCGGCCGTGGGCTATCAGCCGACGCTCGCCACGGACATGGGCGCGCTGCAGGAGCGCATCACCACCACCAACAAGGGTTCGATCACCTCGGTTCAGGCGATCTACGTGCCGGCCGACGATCTGACCGACCCGGCGCCCGCCGCCTCGTTCGCGCACCTTGACGCCACCACGGTGCTCTCGCGCTCGATCGCCGAGAAGGGCATCTACCCGGCCGTGGATCCGCTCGACTCGACCTCGCGCATGCTGTCGCCGGCCATCCTCGGCGAGGAGCACTACGACGTCGCCCGCCGGGTGCAGCAGACCCTGCAGCGCTACAAGGCCCTCCAGGACATCATCGCGATCCTGGGCATGGACGAGCTGTCCGAGGAGGATAAGCTCACCGTCGCCCGCGCCCGCAAGATCGAGCGCTTCTTCTCGCAGCCCTTCTCGGTGGCCGAGGTGTTCACCGGTTCGCCGGGCGTGCAGGTGCAGCTGGAAGACACCATCAAGGGCTTCAAGGGCCTGGTGAACGGCGACTACGACGACCTGCCGGAGGCCGCCTTCTACATGGTCGGCACGATCGAGCAGGCCCAGGAGAAGGCCAAGAAGCTGAAGGCCGCGTAAGGCCCCCATCCCCTCCCCCTCGTGGGGAGGGGCCGGGGTGGGATGGCCGTGGCGAGGCTCGCCGGTGCCGTCCGAACCACCCCACCTCCACCTTCGCCACACGATGGGGCGAAGAGCGTGTTGCGGTTCCGGGATCGTCCTGAGATGGCCACCTTCCACTTCGATTTCGTCGGCCCCGAGCGGACGCTGTATTCCGGCGAGGTGACGGCCGTTCAGCTGCCCGGCACCGAGGGCGAGATGACCGTGATGCCGGGCCACGCCCCGGTCCTGACCTCCCTGCGGGTCGGCGTCATCGTGATCACCGAGAGCCAGGGCAGCGGCAAGCGAATCTACGTCCGCGGCGGCTTCGCCGATATCGGCCCGACCGCTGTGACGGTGCTCGCCGAGCGCGCCGCGCCGATCGAGGAGCTGACCCACGACTCCCTCGACCGGGATATCGAGGCGGCCGAGTTGCAGCGCGACGCCACCGAGGATCTCCAGAAGCGCGAGGAGCTGAACGGCCAGATCGTCCAGCTCCAGGAGACCAAGGCGCTCCTCAAGCTCTGAGAGAGGGCGCGCGGGCGCTCGCCAGCGCGCGTTCCAGCAGTTCGGCCCGCGCCGCAGCATCTGTCGGGCAGCCGCGCTCCAGCCAGAGCGCCCGGGCCGCGGCCAATCCGCGGCCGATGGCCGGACCGGCCGAGAGGCCCGCCACCACGAGATCCGCCCCCGCGAGCGGGAAGTGCGGCGCACCACCCGCCTCGCTCATCGCGTCCAGCGCTTGCCGCGCCTGATCCGTCAGGACGGGCCGAGGCTCGCCCGCCAAGATCGTCAGCGTTTCCCGCAGGAGCGGCAGCCCATGCTCGGCCACGAGCGCCCGAGCCGTGAGCGGATCGATGTCGGCGCGACCGTGAAGGTCCGCCAGCGCGTCTGCATAGCCGCTGAGCAATGCGTGCTCCTGCTTCGACAGGCGCAGCCGGTCGCGCAGCCGGTCCGCATCGTGCCGCCCGCTGACCGAGAGCGCCGCCAGGCGCATCGCCGGCGAGAGCGCTGCGGCAACCGCCCGATTCAGGCGCCCGAGCTCGGCGGCACCGCCGGTAATCCGTTGCAGCAGCCCGGTGGCGCTCAGGATCGCGACCATTTGGGTGCCGCCGCGGGCAGCCAACAGCTTCAGCAACTCGGCCCGGACGCGCTCGCGGGACAGCCGGTCCAGGGCGTCCCGGGCGGCGACGCAGGCGGCGAGCGCCGCATCATCGGGCGGGCCGGCGCCGAACCGGGCGTGGAAGCGGAAGAAGCGCAGGATCCGTAGGGCATCCTCGCGGATCCGGGTCCCGGGATCGCCGATGAAGCGTACCCGCCCGGCCTCCAGGTCGGCGAGACCGCCGACGGTATCGTGCAGGCGCCCGTCGGCTCCCAGTGAGAGCGCGTTGACGGTGAAGTCGCGCCGCTCGGCATCCCGGGCGAAATCGGCGCCGAACCGCACCACCGCATGGCGGCCATCGGTCTCGACATCCTCGCGCAGGGTCGTCACCTCGATGGGGCCGTCCTCGGTGACCAGGGTGATCGTGCCGTGCTCGATCCCGGTGGGTACGGCCTTGAGGCCTTGCGCCTTCCGGGCGGCGTCCATCACGGCGTCTGGCAGCAGCGTGGTCGCGAGGTCGATGTCGGCGGACGGGCTGCCCAGCAGCGCGTCGCGCACGCAACCGCCGACCAAACGCGTCTCGGCGTGCGGCACATCGAGGGCCGCGAGTGCCCGCCGCACGCCCGGCTGGCCCAGCAGGGCCGCGAGCGCACCGTGGTCGAGGGCGGCCTGGCTCACTTGAAGCCGCCCGGCACGAGGCGGCCGTTCTCCATATGGGTCGGCACGTAGCCGCCGGCCCTACGCTCCGAGAACAGGCCCTCGTAGACCAGCGTCCCGATGACGATGGCGAGGCCGGCGAGCACCAGGCGGACGAGGTGCGGGTCCCAGTGCACCCGGTGCAGCGGATTGCGGCCCACGAGCACCAGATAGACCATGAACAGCACGAACGGGATGAGGAAGAGGCCGAACTCTTCGATGAGGCGGCGCAGCATGATGGTCGGTAGCCTTATCCCGCAGGGTGGGGGCCGGTTTCCGGGTAGAGGCGCTCCCGGAGGTTGTTCAGGATCCCGGCGGTGACGCCCCAGATCAGCCGGTCCTCGAAGGTCAGGGCATAGTACCGGCGGGTGCGTCCCTGCCAGACCCGCGCCTGCAGAACGTACCGCTCCCGGTTCATCAGCACCGGCAACGGCACCTCGAACACGTCCGCGACCTCGGTGGGGTTCGGCGTGAAGGCGGCGTCGGACGGAACCACGCCGATCACCGGCGTGACGAGGAACCCGGTGCCCGACAGGTAGGGGTCGAGATAGCCGAGCAGGCGGACTGATTCGGGCGCGAGCCCGATCTCCTCGTGGGCCTCCCGCAGGGCGGCGTCCGCGGGTCCGGGATCGGCCGGGTCGATCTTGCCGCCGGGCAGCGCGACCTGCCCAGAATGGTCACGCAGGTTGGCCGCCCGCTGGGTCAGGACCAGCCTCAGGCCGTCCCTCCGGAACACCACCGGCACCAGCACTGCGGCCCGCCGGTGCGGCGGCGGCGGGATCACCGCGCTCCCGTCCGGGTCGAGACTATGGTCTCCCCGGGGATTCGAGGTCGGATCGTCCGGGCCCGGTGGGTCCGGGGATAGGTGGGACGCGGCGCGGGCGAGGAATTCGGCGAGCGGGTCGCTCACGCGGCCTCGGCCGGGGCGATCCTGTGGAAGGTGCCGCCGGCCCAGAGGCCGAGCCACGGCTGCCCGTCGATCACGCGCTCCTCGGCGAGGTCCACCAGATCGTAGGTGAGCGCGCGGGTCACCAGGGCCGAAAGTCCGCGCCGGACATGAAGATAGGGCTTCAGAGCCCCATCCGGGTCCTGCTCGAAGCGCAGGGCATGCTCGGAGTCGACGCTCACGAGATCGTCGACATTGGTCCGGAACGAGATCCGCCGGTCCTGCCCGATACCGTCCACCGCCATCTCGACGGCTACGAAGGCGGCGTCGTCGACGGTGATGCCGACGCTCTCCACGGGGGTGACCAGCACCGTCCGCCCATCCGGCTCGCGCCGCAGGATGGAGGCGAACAGCTTCACCATCTTCTCCCGGCGGATCGGCGAGCCGTTGTGATGCCAGGTGCCGTCCGCGGCGATGCGGATATCGATGGGGCCGCAATAGGGCGGGTTCCATGTCTCGACCGGCGGTAGCCCACGCTTAGGCAGGTCGCCCAAGGCGGCGCCGAGGCGGCTCAAGGTCGGGTCGGGGGCGGGTTCCTCACTCATGCCCGTTACAGATAGCGCCTTGGGGGCCTGGCAACCACGGTTGCTTTTCCGCCTTTCGCCGCCGTCCGTCGCCTTCGTCGTTCGGGCGAGCGCCAGGACCCATTGGGCCGAGGGCTGTTGACTCCTCGTCCGCGTCCCGACGCCTGCCGGAGCGCGGGCTTCAGGATCAGGTGGCGAATGGGAAATCCGGCTTCAATCAATTCCGCGTCTGCGTTGTGTTGGCCCTTCCACGCATTCAGGCCGGCCCGGCCCCCTGCGTGTTCACATAGACCGCATACAGCGACTGGCTCGCCGTCATGAACAGGCGATTCCGCTTCGGGCCGCCGAAGGTGAGGTTGCCGCAGGCCTCCGGCAGGCGGATGCGGCCGATCAGTTGGCCCTGCGGCGACCACACGGTGACGCCGTTGTAGCCGACCGCCCGGCCCGCGTTGCTCGCGACCCAGAGGTTGCCGTCGACATCGGCCCGCATGCCGTCCGGTCCGCACTTCACGCCGTCCACGACGCAATCGGAGAACAGCCGCTGGTTCGACAGCTTGGGGCCGTCCCCGACATCGAAGGCGTAGATCTCGCCCTTGCCGCCGGCTCCGGTATCGCCGGGGCCCTTCCCGGTGGAGGACAGGTAGAGTGTCTTGCGGTCTGGCGAGAAGCAAAGTCCGTTCGGATTCGGCACCTGCGCGTCCGTCAGGACCTGGTCGATCCGGCCGGTCGGGTCGATGCGGTAGAGTGCGTTGGGGAGTGCGCGTTTGCCCACGGCGATCCCGGCCGGCTGGCCGAGCCGCGGATTGATCCGGCCCTGCGGGTTCGAGGGGCCGCCCGCCTCGTCCGGCATCCCCTCGTACAGGAGACCGCCATAGGGCGGATCCGTGAACCAGTACGATCCGTCGGCGTGCTGCTCGACGTCGTTGGGTGAATTGAACGGCTTGCCGTCGAAGCGGTCGGCCAGGATCGTGGCCGAGCCGTCGAGCTCATAGCGTACCACCCGCCGGGTGACGTGCTCGCAGGAGATCTGGCGGCCCTGGCGATCGAAGGTGTTGCCGTTCGAGTTGTTGCTGCGGCTGCGGAAGACGCCCACATGCCCGTCCTCCTCGAGCCAACGCATCTGGCGGTCGTTCGGGATGTCGCTCCAGATCAGGAAGCGGCCGAGGCTGTTCCAGGCCGGCCCCTCCGCCCAGAGTGCGCCGGTCCAGAGGCGGCGGATGGCGCTGTTTGGGACCACGTAGGGGCCGAAGGCCGGATCGACCGTGATGACGTCGGGATCGTTGAAATAGGTGGTCGGGGCTGCACTGGGACGAAAGTCGCGGGGCGGGTTGGTCACGGTGCTGGGCGGCTCCGGCTGGCCGAGAGCCGCCGTGGTCGAGGCCAGGGCCGCGCCAGCACCGACGAGCATCGCGCGACGGGACGGCAGCGCGAGTCCAGTTCCGGCCGCGTCATTCTGCGGTTGTGACATGGCAATCATCCCCGTATGCCGACCGATCGTCGATCTAACTCTTGCCGATCTCGGCAGTATGACTGGGACCGTGGTTCGATCAACCGGGCTTGCGTCGCAGGATCTTCCAAACGCCGTCCGCTGTCGCCACGAGGCGCGTGCCCTGGCGAACCTCTCCGCGCATGAACACCAGGGAGCCGGTGCGTTTCACCACCCCGGGATGCACGGTGAGCCAGTCGCCGAGGCGGCCGACATCGACGAACTTCATCTCGAGCTGGATCGTGACGCAGTTGGCGCCGTCGGCGGCCCGCATCGCTGTCTCGCCCAGGGCGCGGTCGGCAAAGCTCATCAGCATGCCGCCATGGACCACGCCGATCAGGTTGGCGTGCTTCTGCTCCGCACGGAACGCGTAGGCGCCGTCCGCGGCGCGGATATGGAGGGGGCCGACGTGGGCGATGAAGCCCGCATCCTCCACCAACGCCCAGCCCTCGGATGCAGGATCGATGGGTGTCGGGTCAATCGCCATCGGGTCTCGTCCATCTCGTCGTTGACGGGCATCGGGCTTGCCGAAGCTCACGTGCCGCGGGGCTTGGCGCGCCGGGTCGGCGCCTCGGCCAGCGGGTCTTCCGGCCAGGGATGGCGCAGGTAGCGCCCGCGCATCTCAGCGCGCACCGCCGCCCAGGAACCGCGCCAGAAGCCCGGCAGATCCCGGGTGATCTGAATCGGGCGATGTGCCGGCGACAACAGGTGCAGCACGAGGGGCCGGCCGCCCGCGGTGGGATGGCGGTCCAGGCCGAACAATTCCTGCACCCGGACCGCCAGCACAGGCTCGGCCTCGGTGTAGTCGATCGGGATGCGCGAGCCGGTCGGCACCTCGACATGGGTCGGCGCCTCCGAATCCAGGCGGCTGCGAAGTTGCCAGGGCAGCAGGCCCTGGAGGGCGCCGCCGAGGTCGTCCGGGGTGATCGCCGCGAGGGAATTGCGTCCGACGAGCGCCGGCGCCAGCCAAGCTGCGGCACTCGCCCCGAGGGCGGCGTCGGAGAGATCCGGCCACGTCGTATCGCCCTCGGCGGCATGTAGGAACTGCACCCGGGCCCGCCATTGCGACAGGGCCGGCGTCCAGGGCAGGCGGTCGAGTCCGAGGCCGACAAGGCCGCGGGCGAGAATCTCGGCGGACGCGATCTCGGCCGGGACAGTCAGCGGCCGCTCGCCGAGGCTGACCGCACCCAGGCGCCGGACCGCTCTGGCGCGCAGAGCGGCGGCCTGCGGATCGAAGGTGACCTCGGTGCGCGCCTCGATCCGGTCGGCGAACAGCCGCTCGATCGCGTCGGCACCGATGGCCGCCGCCGCCAGGATGCGGGCGTTGCCGGCGGCGCCGGCCAAGTCGGCGATGACCACGAAGGTCTCCCGGGCGAGCGGACTCGCCGGGTCGAGTCGGCCGGCGCGGCCGCTGGCCATCACGAACTCGCCCTCCCGTCCCCGGGCGCGGGCGACCCGGTCCGGATAGGCCAGGGCGAGCAGCAGGCCGGCGGTGCTATAAGCGTCCGTCTGCGGCCCGCCCGCGATCCGAGCCCAGTTCTGGGCCAGGCGGCGCATATCCGCGGCCCGGGCGCCGCGGTCCCTGCGGAAGCGCTCGACCCGCTCGTCGAGGTCGATGCCGTCGCCGCCCAGCCCACGCTCGACCAGAACCGCCGCGAGATCCGCGGCGGCGCGGGCGTGGCCGGTTCCGGCCGCCACCGTCACCATCCGGGCGAGCCGGGGCGGCAGCGGCAGGGCGCGCAATCGCGTGCCGACCTCGGTCAGGCGACCGTCGGCGTCGAGCGCCCCGAGGGCGGCCAGCATGGTGCGGGCCTCCGTGAGCGCCGGGGCGGGCGGCGGATCCAGGAAGGCAAGCGTGCCCGGGTCGGTCACGCCCCAGGCGGCACAGTCGAGCAGCATTCCGGCGAGGTCCGCGGACAGGATCTCCGGACGGGTGAACGGTTCCAGCGCATTGGTGCCGGCCTCCGACCACAGCCGCCAGCACAGACCCGGCTCGGTCCGCCCGGCCCGCCCCCGGCGCTGGTCCACCGAGGCCCGCGACGCCCGGGCGGTGACCAGCCGGGTCAGGCCGAGCCCCGGCTCGTAGACCGGCACGCGGGCCAAGCCGGAATCGACCACGATCCGGACGCCCTCGATGGTCAGCGAGGTCTCGGCGATGCTGGTGGCCAGCACGACCTTCCGGGTACCGGCCGGCGCCGGCGCGACGGCGCGGTCCTGCTCGGCCGGGGTGAGCGCTCCGTAGAGCGGGGCGAGCTGGACTTCCGGCCCGACCTTGTCGGCCAGGAGGTCGTGGGTGCGGCGGATCTCGGCTTGTCCCGGCAGGAACACCAGCACCGAACCCGGGTCGGCCCGGAGCGCGCGCAGCGTGACCTCGGCCACCGAATCCTCGATCCGCCGGTTCGGGTCGCGCTCGGCGTACCGGGTCTCCATCGGGAAAGCCCGGCCCTCGGACGCGACCACGGGGGCGTCGCCGAGCAGCCGCGCGACGCGGGCGCCATCCAGGGTCGCGGACATGACCAGGATCCGCAGATCCTCACGCAAACCGCCCTGCGCGTCGCACGCGAAGGCCAAGCCCAGATCGGCGTCGAGGGACCGCTCGTGGAACTCGTCGAACAGCACCGCGCCGATGCCCGCGAGTTCCGGGTCTTCGAGGATCATGCGGGTGAACACGCCCTCGGTCACGACCTCGATCCGGGTCCGCGCCGAAATCTTCGAACCGAGCCGCACCCGCAGGCCGACCCGTTCGCCGACCGGCTCGCCCAGGGTCTGCGCCATCCGGGCGGCGGCGGCTCGGGCCGCCAGGCGGCGCGGCTCCAGGAGGATGATCTTGCGTCCCTCAAGCCAGGGGGCGTCGAGCAGGTCGAGGGGGACGCGCGTGGTCTTGCCGGCGCCGGGGGGCGCCACCAGGACGGCGGCATTCCGGGCGGATAGCACCCGACGCAGTTCGGGGAGTGCGGCCTCGATCGGCAGCGCGGAGGTTGGACCGGCCATCGCCTCCGCTGATGGCCCGGTCCGGCGCGGGGCGCAACCGCCCGGCGCTCACACGTGACGCCGAGGCGCGATCGACACCGATCGGCCGCCCCCTGCCCTGGCCGGCGCCGCAGGCAGGGGTGAACGTACGCGCAACGATCCGGGAGTGAAACGATGCGCATCCGCCCCGCCGCCCGCGCCCTGGCGCTCGCGGCCCTGTTCCCCACCCTCTCGATCGCGGCCGAGGAGCGCCTGCCGACCATTCCGCCGCAGGCTTATACGCCTGAGCAGAGGCAGGCCGCCGAGGCGTTCGAGCAGGCCCGCGGCAAGCCGCCGTTCGGCCCTTTCCAGCCGCTGATGCACTCGCCCGAGGTGATGACCTTCGCCCGCGCGATGGGCGACTACCTGCGCTTCAAACCGAAGATCGGCACGACGCTGTCGGAACTGGTGATCCTGCTCACGGCCCGGCGCTGGACGCAGGATTACGAGTGGTATGTCCACGCACCCATCGCCGAGAAGGCCGGCATCGCCCCGGAGATCGTCGCGGCGATCCGCGATGGGCGCCGGCCGGCCCGGATGAGCGAGGACGAGACGATCGTGTACGACTTCACGACCGAACTGCAGGATACCCGGCGCGTCTCGGATGCGACCTACGCCCAGGCCGAGGCTCGGTTCGGGAACCCTGGTATTGTCGATCTGGCCGCCATCTCGGGTTACTACACCTTGCTCGCCATGGATCTGAACACGGCGCGCTACCCGATTCCCCAGGACGGCGAGCGCCTCCCGCGCCTTCCGGAATGAACAGGGTTCTCCACAGCGCCCGGGCATCCTGATCCCCGTTATCCACAGGGTTTGCCCAGGCTCATGACCGTGCTCCTCTTGGCGTTGACGAAGCGTTAACCCTTATGAATTGTTCTCTCTTCGTTCCAGGGCGTGACGAAGGAGCCCCGATGCTGTCCCAGGCGCTTGCCGCACAGAAGGACCATGCCTGCCCGGTCGACGCGATCAGCCGCGCCTATCTCGGCTTTGCCGGCGGCGATGCCGGCATCGCGCTCCGCTGCGCCATCGCCGACGCCCTGTCCGACCTGATGGATGCCGAGCGCCGGACGCGCGAGCGCAGCCGCCTGATCTCGCGCGGCTACGTCCGAGAGGCGCCGATGATCACCGCGGAGGCTGAAAGCTGAACGTTGGCTGCAGCCGGACTTCAGCGCCGATGCAGCGACGCCGAGGCATTCTGTCCTCCGTGATCGGGATCGCCCCGGTGATCCCGCGCTTCATTCGGAGTCAGATCATGAAACGGATCGCTGTGCTTTCGGCCGCCGCGCTGATCGGCGCGGGGACCCTCGCATCCACGGCCGCCGAGGCGCGCGGCGGTGGTGCCGTCGTGGCCGGGATCATCGGTGGCTTGGCGGCCGGCGCCCTGATCGGTGCGGCTGCCCAGGCCGCGCCGGGGTACGGCCACGCGTACGGCATCCAGGAGGAGGGCTACGGGCCGATCCCCGTGGTGGTCCGGCCGCGCCCGATCTACCGCGCCTACGACGCCGTCGAGCCGGTCTACGCCACGCGGCGCGTTGTCACCTACGAGCGCGTCCCGGTGGGCTACGGTCACCGCCGCTGGCGAGACGAGGCGGATTGCGACGACGAAGGCGGCTACGGTCGGTACGACCGCGGCTGGTGAGGATGGGACGGTGCGACGATCCCGGCGGGCGACCCTGACGGTGATGTCGGGATCGTTTCGTGTGCAATGGCATCGGAATGGTCTCGTCCCGCTCGGTCGGCCGTCTACGATGGCGCTTGGTCCGGAAACGCGACGCAGGGCACTACTGCGCCGCGGTCGCGTACCCGATCGCGGGCGGGTCGGGTACGATCACCGACTCAATCCGGACTGATCCAAACGGCATCGGCGATTCCATGCTTGTCCATGAAGGCGAGACGCGCACCCGCGATGCCGACCTGACCCTGTCCTGGTCCCTGGCGGCTGTGGCCGGCGCCCTGAACACGGCGGGCTTCTACGCGGTCGGATTCTACGCCTCGAACATGACCGGCAACGTTTCGGCGATCTCGGACCGAGCCGGGACCGGCGACCTGATCCTCGCCGCCCAGGCGCTTCTCCTCGTCGTGCTCTTCGTGCTGGGCGCCGCGACCTCGACCCTGCTGATTCGCCGGCGCCGGCGCCACGCCCCCTCCGGGGCTTACGCCTACGGCATCCGGGCCGAAGCCCTCCTGCTTGCGGCGATCGGTCTGATCGCACTCCCACTGGCCGAGCCGGCGCGGGGCGAGGCTCTGGTGTTCGGCCTCAGCTTCGTCCTGGGCCTGCAGAACGCCGTGGTGACGAAGATCACGGATGCCCGGGTGCGGACCACACACGTCACGGGAATGATCACCGATATCGGGATCGAACTCGCGCGCTGGCTGGACCGCAGGGCCGGCGACCCGTTGGCGAAACGCCATGACCCCGACAAGCTGCGGCTCCACCTGATGACGGTTGGCGCGTTCCTCGGCGGGGGCCTCCTGGGCGTGGTCGCGTACCGCGCGATCGGCGTCGGGCTGCTGTTCGCCGCCGCCGCGATCCTGGCGCTCCTGGCGGCCCCCGCGATCGGCCCGCGCCGTTCGGCACCGGCCGAGTGAGCGCGTTGTCGCACGGCCCTCAGGCGGTGATGTCGAGCAGTTGGCCGCTCATGCGGTCGGCGGTGCGCGCCACCGCGGCGTTCAGCGCGAAGGATGTCCGCGACCCGATCAGATCCGCGACGGTGCTCGACAGATCGACCTGCGCGGCGGGCGGCAGCGCGGCATCCCCGGCCGGCACCCCGATTTCCGCGATGCGCTGCGCGGCATTCCCGAGGCGGTCGGTGGCCCGGGTCATGCCGGCGGTCGCGGTCTGAAGCGCGTCGATCATCGTGGGCTCTCCTCCCGCGGAGCATCGCACGAACTCGAGAGACAAGGGTTTCGCGGATCGATCAAATGCAAGGTATGGCGCCGATCTCATCCGCGCGGATTCAGCGGTCGATCGGCCGATACCGATTCGTGTGGGGGCGTCCGACCTGAGCCGGACCGGCGTGTCACCATCCGCAATTGGGCATGGGCGGCTGCGGCTTGGCCAAGGCGGCCTTCTCGATCGCAACCACCGGTCCCCAGGCGTATTTCTGCGCGTGCGGCGTGACGTTGGCGAACAGGCAGCCGAGCTGGAAGTGGCTGGCGCCCATTTCGCCCGAGAAGCCCATGCAGTCCAGGAAGGTCCAGGTTTTCGGGGCCGGGATCATCGAGCGCCAGCGCGGCATCGCTACGGGCGCGCAGACCTTCACCGCCCCGGTGCCGTCATCGGCGTTCAGGGCGCTCTCGGGCGTCTGCCCCCGGGCCGGCACGGAGGTCAGGCTCGCCGCGAGCAGGACGGACAGGATGGCGCGGCGTGATCCGGGCCGGGTCGACAGGAATGCGTTCATCGGTCAGTGCATCGTCCGCCAGAGGGTCGCGAGGATCGCGAAGCCGATCACATTGTACAGGATCGCCCAGATCCAGACGCCCAACACGGCCCCGCTCGGTTGCCGGGGCCGCTGGCGACCGAGGCGCAGGCGATCCCGATCCTCGGGCGTCGGCCAGATCGCGCTCTTGGGCGCTCTCAGCAGCCGAGTCAGGGCGTCGGGCAGATCGGTGCCGGGCGGTCGTTCGCCGTTCATGACGGCCTCGGATGCGGGCGATGGGACAAGCCGGCGGGTGCGGCCGGGGCTCGACCTTCTAGAGGCAGCCGGCCTGCGCCGGCAATGCGCCCGGTCGCGCCGCCTACAATACGGTCCCGGGCGCCTCAGGATAATACTGGTATGCCCAGGTCTCTGAGAGAAGGCGGTCCCCACTCTTGAGTTGCAGCCGCATCTCGATCGGCTGCGGCCCTTCGGCGTAGACCTTCAGGAAGACCCGCCAGGGGCTTGGCTTGCCGTAGGGCGCCCAGGTCGCCCCGACCTCCTCGGCGCTGCCCCGGGACAGCGTCAGGGCCACCTGCGCCTTCTCCGGGTCGAGACCGGCCAGGGCCGCACCCTCGAACTCCAGGACGAACTGGCGCACGAGGTTCGCCCGGCCCGGCCGCCGGTCCGCGTCGGACAGCCAGGACGCCTTGGTCGCCCGGGTCGCGACGCAGCGGGCGAGATCGGTGGCGACCGGCTCGGTCACCGGCCAGTGCAGGCGATAGGCAAAGCTGCGCTCGGCACCCGCGGCGGGTGGGTCGGCCGGGACCCACATGGCGCCGATATTGTCGTCGGTCTCCTGGTGCGTCGGAATCTCGATCAGCTGCACGCTGCCCTTTCCCCAATCGCCCTGCGGCTCGACCCAGATGTGGGGGCGGTTCTCCTCGAAGCCGTCGTCGATGTAGGTGTCGAACGCCCGGTCGCGCTGGAGCAGCCCGAAGCCCTTCGGCGACGCATCCGCGAAGGCGCTGACGCTGAGGCGCGGCGGGTTGTTGAGCGGGCGCCAAATCATCTCGCCGGCGCCGGTCTGCATCAGCAGGCCATCGGAATCGTGCACCTCGGGCCGCCAGTCGCTGGCGAGGAACCGGCTCATCCCCTCCGAATACCAGAGCATCGAGGTCAGGGGCGCAACGCCGAACCGCTCGACCGCCTTGCGGATATACAGAGTGCAGGCGACGTCGATCACCACGTGCGGCTCCTTCCGGGCGGTGAACCGGTAGGCCCCGGTCAGGCTCTGACCTTCGAGAAGCGCCAGCACCGAAACCGCCCCGTCCGCGGCGGGGGAGACGTAGAAGCGCGTGAAGACCGGGAATTCTTCCGTTTTCCCCGGCCCCGCTGCCGTATCGATGGCGATGCCCCGAGCGGAGGCTCCGTACTGCGCGCCGTCACCGGCGGCGCGGAAATAGGAGGCGCCGAGGAATGCCAGCCAGTCGCCGTCGTCACCGGGCCGGCCTGCCGCGACCTTCTGGAAGCGAACGCCGGCAAAGCCCGAGCCGTCGGGCAGGTCCTTGCCGGGATTGCCGGGCGGGTAGGCGAAGAGATCGCGGGAATACAGCACTTCCCGGGCTTGGCCGCCTTCCAGCGCAAAGATCTTCACCGGGTGACGGAAGAAGTTGCCGAGGTGGAAGAAGGTGACCGGGTACGGGCTCTCCGGGAACAGTGCGTGCGCTGGCGGGTAGCGGATCTCCTGAAGCGGTCCGTAGGTCAGCGCGTCGAGGGTCGGCGACGGGGGGGTCTCGGGGGGCAGCATGTAGGGACGATCGCGCAGCGTGCGCGCCAGATCCTTCAGGCGTTCGAAATCCATCGGCTCCGGCGGCGCCAGGCGCGGACCGCCTGGTGCGGCCTCGGCGGATCGCGCCAGCGGCGAGAGGGCCAGCAGGCCTACGGCGGTCAGGGCGCGTCGCGTGATCAAGCTGAAACCTCCGGGAATCGCCCCTCCGACGACCCGCCGCGTCCTCTAGTCACGCTGGAATGAGCGCGCCATTGACGGCTCAGCCGGCTGAGGTTCAGCTTCGCGGGCCGCAGGCGTTGGTCGGACCGTTGGTCTCCCACAGCGCCGCGCCGCCACCGGGAGCGCACTGGCCCGGCAGGGCCAGCGTGATCAGCTTGGACAGCGTGCGGTCCTCGTCCTCCCCGTAGCCGATCTCGCCGACCATGCGGCCGGTCTTGTCGAACAGGCCGACTGTGGCGGAATGCTCCATCGTGTAGTCGCCGCCCGGGACCGGGACGCGCTTGTAGGCGACGTGGTAGGCGTCGGCCATGCGGGCGACCTGGTCGGGCGTGCCGACGAAACCGCGAATCCTGGGATCGAACGCGGTGAGATAATCCCGCAGGCTGTCGGGCGTGTCCCGCTCCGGGTCGAGGGTGACGAAAACCACGTTCAGCCGGTCTGCGTCACGCCCCATGCGGCCGAGCGCACCGGACAGGGTGGACAGCGTCGTGGGGCAGACCTCCGGGCAATGGGTGAAGCCGAAGAACAGGGCCGAGGGCTTGCCGCGCAGGTCCGCCTGGCTCACCGGGCGCCCGTCGAGATCCGCCATCGCGAAGGCGCCACCGACGCGGCGCGGATGGCTGAACTGCGATCCCTGTTGCAGGACGATCGCCCCCGTTCCCGTGGCGACCAGGGTGACGATGGCGGCGGAGGCGATGAGGGCGACGGGATTCGGTGCCATGCTCGAACCTGCGACGGGTGCGTCGATCGTTGCAATATGGGGTACGCCAGGCCGTGCGCGAAGCCGCTGCGGCGAGGGGGACGCCACAGCGGACCGGGAACCTGCCTCGGGAACCCCGGTTTGCGATACAGGAGCGGCCGACGCATCCGACGCCCGAGCCGCTGAGGCCGCAGCGTGAGAATCGTTGCCGTCGCAATGACTTGAGCGGGTCCCTCGATGCCGGCCTGCTCGGGCACCTGGCAGGGGAGCCGCCCGACATGGCCCAGCAGATCCCGGTCGATCCCAAAGCCCGCGCCGATGATCCGGCCCGTGATGCCGAGCGGGACGATTTCACCCACGCCGTCACGGGCGACGTGGCATATCGGCGGCTCGTGCTGGTCAACACCGTGTTCGTCGGCGCCCCCGGGTCTGGCGACCGCGGTTGGGTGCTGGTGGATGCGGGCGTGATGGGCGCGAAGGGCTCGATCAAGGCCGCCGCGGAAGCACGGTTCGGTGCGGGCGCACGGCCTGCCGCGATCGTGCTGACACACGGCCATTTCGACCATGTCGGCGTGCTGGAGGATCTCGCCGCGGAGTGGGACGTCCCGATCTTCGCGCATGCGCTGGAGCGCCCGTATCTCGACGGCAGCGCCTCCTACCCCACCCCGGATCCGGGCGTCGGCGGCGGATTGTTGGGCCGCCTGTCGCCGCTGTTCCCGACGCGGCCGGTCGACGTGTCCGATCGGTTGCAGGATCTGCCGGCTGACGGGTCCGTTCCACCGATGGCTGGCTGGCGCTGGATCCACACGCCCGGCCACGCGCCGGGTCACGTCTCGTTCTGGCGGGAGGCCGACCGCACCCTGATCGTCGGCGATGCCTTCGTCACCACGGCGCAGGAATCGGCCTATGCGGTGGCGATGCAGGAGCCGGAGCTGCATGGGCCGCCCATGTACCTGACCCTCGACTGGAAAGCTGCGCGCCACTCCGTCCGGGCGCTCGCCGCCCTCGAACCCGAGCGGGTCATCACGGGTCACGGCCGTCCTTTGCAGGGAGCCGAGATGCGGCGGGCGCTCCACGCCCTGGCCGACACGTTCGACAATGTCGCCGTTCCCAAGAACGGGCGCTACGTGGACGAGCCGGCCCGAGCCGCTGACGGTTCGGCCTACGCTCCGCCGGACTGATCGCCCGAACGCGCGAGAACAGCGACGTCGCGGACCCGGATGCTTAAGGATGTTGCCCCGCGTGCTCGTATTCGCGATGGGCGAAGCCGATATGGTCGGAGTGGCCGGACTTGAACCGACGACCCCCTGTCCCCCAGGCTGATCCGGGGCGTTGATCTGAAAAGAGAATTTTGCAAATGGCCCGGCTGAGGCCGGTTGCAAACTCAACGGCTTAGGCC